>JABHKC010000074.1 GCA_018692315.1 Bacteroidota bacterium
AAGATTGAATAACCAGGGTTTAAGCTTTCATTCTACTAAAGATATCATCAATGCTGTCGAAAGAGGAAAACTCCCTAATAAGATTATGATGACTTTCCATCCGCAACGTTGGCACGATTCATTTTTTCCATGGACAAAAGAGTTTGTACTTCAAAATATTAAGAATATTGTTAAACGATTCTTTTTTGTGAAATATATTACATAAAGTTGTTTGAAAAAGTGTGTTGATATACATAATGTTGTTTGAAAAAATGTTTGTATATTTGTGCCAAAAATGAAACATGAAAAGGTTTGAGTTACAAAATTTAATAAACTGGAAGAATTCTTCTACACGTAAGCCATTGATAATAAAGGGTGCAAGACAGGTTGGTAAAACATGGCTTATGAAAGAGTTTGGAAATAAACACTACGCACAAACTGTTTATATCAACTTTGAAAAAAGCAATAGACTAAAACCTCTATTTATTGATGATTTTGATATTCGGAGAGTAATAGTTGCATTAGAAATAGAAACTGGATTAACAATAAAATCAAATAATACCCTGTTAATTTTTGATGAAATTCAAGCTTTACCTGAGGCAATAACTGCACTAAAATATTTTTACGAAGAAGCTCCGCAATACCACATTCTTGCTGCCGGTTCATTGCTTGGCGTTGCCTTGCATACACATGTTTCCTTTCCTGTAGGTAAGGTTGATTTTTTGTACCTCTTTCCTCTTAGTTTTATTGAATTTCTTGATGCACTCAACGAATCTGTCCTGATTAAAATATTACAAGAACAAGATTGGAAACTTATTACAACTTTTAAAAATAAGTATATTGAACGATTACGGCAATACTATTTTGTTGGAGGTATGCCGGAAGCTGTTTTAAGTTTTAGTAATAATAATAATTATTCGGAAGTCAGATATATTCAAAAGCAAATTTTAACAGCTTATGAATACGACTTTTCAAAACATGCTCCAAATGAAATTGTACATCGAATACGTATGTTGTGGAATTCTATACCCGCTCAGTTGGCAAAAGAAAATCGTAAATTTATTTATGGTATAATAAAAAGCGGAGCAAGAGCAAAAGATTATGAATTAGCACTTTCGTGGCTATCCGACTGTGGTTTGATACACAAAATATATCTTGCAAATAAACCTGCAATTCCCATTAAAGCTTATGAAGAAAGGAGTGCTTTCAAACTGTTCTTGGTTGACATCGGGCTTCTTGCAGCTATGGGAAATATTGATAAAAAAACACTTCTTGAAGGTAATACCATTTTTACCGAATTTAAGGGTGCAATAACCGAACAATATGTATTACAACAACTTATTAGTAACGATTTTACAACTTACTATTGGTCAGCAAAACATGCTTCCTCTGAAATTGATTTTTTAATTCAATTTTCTGGCGAGATTTATCCTATTGAAGTAAAAGCCAATGAAAATTTGCAAGCAAAAAGTTTAAAAGTTTACAATAAAAAATTTGGTCCCTCTATTTGTATTCGTACTTCGCTATCAAATTACAGAGTGCAAGATTGGATGATAAATTTGCCTTTGTATGCTGTAAACGAATTGCAACGATTATTAGTTAGTATCTGCCCATAAAGTCATATGTTTTGTTCATAATGAGATTAATTTTTTATTTGTGAAATAAATTGCAAAGAAATGTTCTGTTTCTGTAATTTGGATTAGCTTTTAATACGGCATCTCCCTTTCAGGGCTTATTTGGTTTTGGTTGCTTACACAGGGTTTTGTTGCACTCCACCCTATGCTAATATATATCGGAGCTTTGCCCCTCAAAAACAAAATGCCAGAATCTCAAAATATTTTTTAGCCAATTCCTGAAAGAAACAATTGTTTATTCCATTTAATATATACTTTTGTGCAGTTTATTGTTTTAATAATTTAAAAATTAAATGAGAGAAACAATAATTAAAGAAGTAGGTGAGGAGGTTTTTGATTATTTATCAAAATTCACTAAAGTTGTTGATGGTGAGACTCTTGTGGTTTTTACAAGTTCAGTTTTTAATATAGAGAATCAAGAATTTAATAAATATAAAAACATTGTTAATCTACGAAGGATTAATGATATTATCAGAATTAATAAATTTTTTGAAGCTGTAAATGTTAAAATTCCAAACAATGGAGTTTTTATTGGGCATGTAGAAACTAAAAATCAGAGGCGAGAAAGATATTTTAGAAAATTTCCGGCAGTAATAAATCACTTTTTCTATTTTCTTGATTTTATCATTAAAAGAATTTTCCCAAAATTTTTATTAACAAAAAAAATATATTTTTACATTACCGGTGGAAAAAATCGTGTAATAACTAAAACAGAAACTCTTGGTCGTTTGTTTTCCTGTGGGTTCGAGGTTATCAATGAAAAAGAAATAAACAATCATTTATATTTTGTTGCCAAAAAAGTAAAAGAACCGGTTTTCGACAATAACCCAACCTACGGACCATTAGTTCGATTGAAAAGGGTGGCAAAAGACGGAAAAATAATTAATGTGTATAAGATGAGGACAATGCACCCTTATGCTGAATATTTGCAGGCTTACCTTTTTGATACGAATAATTTAAAACCCGGTGGAAAGTTTAAGGATGATTATCGTGTTTCAACAATTGGTAAAATTATGCGAAAATTTTGGATTGACGAACTTCCAATGTTAATAAATCTACTTA
The DNA here is from genome assembly GCA_018692315.1 of Bacteroidota bacterium. Lineage (NCBI taxonomy): Bacteria > Pseudomonadati > Bacteroidota > Bacteroidota bacterium. Next base: position 2,676 of record JABHKC010000074.1, read on the forward strand.
AAGGAAATATGAAATTGGTTGGTGTTCGGCCGCTTAGTAAACATTATTTTAGTTTGTATAGTAAAGAACTACAAGATAGAAGAATAAAATATAAACCCGGATTAGTACCTCCATTTTATGTTGATTTGCCAGAAACTTTAGATGAAATTATGGCTTCGGAGAAAAAGTATTTAGATGCTTATGAGAAAAATCCTTTTTTGACAGATGTAAAATACTTTTTTGCAGCTTTTTATAATATCATGATTAAAAGAGCCCGTAGCAATTAATCATATTTTCTAAAGAATATAAACAAAGAATCCCTCCCAACAAGAGGGATTTTTTGTTTTATACGATTAGATGATCTATACCGAAAACCTGAACAAATTTTTCGATAAGAACTTTTTGCACCTCCTTTATAGGAACTTCTTCGCCTAAATATTCCTTCATTGATGTAACTCCTTTGTCTGTGAAGCCACATGGATTTATATAATTGTAATAATTTAAATCAGTATTCACATTAAATGCCAATCCGTGCATTGTAATATATCTGCTTGAACGAACACCTATTGCACATATTTTTCTTGGCTTGGTAATATTTCCGTGAAAAACCCAAACACCAGTAGCTTCATCAATTCGCTGAGCTTCGATTCCATAGTTTGCCAAAGTAAGAATAACCACTTCTTCTAAAAGAATAATGTATTTTTTTAAACCTATGCCGAAATTCTCTAAATCGAAAATGGGATATATTACAATTTGTCCAAGTCCATGATAGGTAATATCTCCTCCTCTATTTATCTTATAAAAGTTAGCACCAATTTTAGTAAGGTATTCTTCATTAATAAGGAGATTTTGAACTTTCCCACTTTTACCAAGAGTGTAAACATGCGAATGCTCACAAATCAATAAATGATTTTTTGTGGAATCAACTTCTTTATTCTTTGATTTATTTTTGATTTCAATATTTCTATTGAATAATTCTTCCTGAATATCCCATGCTTTTTTAAAATCAATTCTTCCAAGATCTTTATAAAATACTGTCTTTGACACTCTATTTTTTATTAATTCAATTTGCTGCAAAACTCCGATTTTTTTTAAAATAATATCCAGTTTTGTGTATTTTTTTTGGAATGTGTTTGAATAAATTTTGATACTAATTGCGTAACTTCTGAATAATGTATTATCTTTACATTATTTAGAACTTATTAATGTACTGATACAACATTATATGGAACGTAAAATTGAAAAGAATTTGTTAGAATGGAAAGATTCTCCAAATTCATTGCCATTAATTATTCATGGAGCAAGGCAAGTTGGCAAAACTTATTCGATATTGGAATTTGGCAAAAAGTACTTCAAAAATGTGCTGTATTTCAATTTTGAAAGCAACAGCGAACTAACAAAAATATTCGACAAAGACTTGAAACCTGAGCGCATTCTAAACGAACTGTCTGTTTTTAGCGGAAAGTCGATCTTAGAACATGAAAGTCTAATTTTCTTTGATGAGATACAAGCATCGGAAAAAACACTTACATCTTTAAAATATTTTGCAGAACAATCTTCTCAATTTCATATAATTGCCGCAGGAAGTCTTCTTGGCGTGGCGATTAATCACGAAAATTATTCATTTCCTGTCGGGAAAGTTGAGATGCAAACTTTGTATCCAATGGATTTTGAGGAGTTTCTGTGGGCAATACAGGAAAAAAATGCAGTAGAAATAATTAGAGAATCTTATCGCAACAATTCTGAATGCTCTCTTCATCAGCACTTTATTGATCTTTACAAAATATATCTCTGTACGGGTGGATTGCCACAAGTCGTGAAAGAGTATATGGATAAAGGAGATTTTGATTTTGTATCTATAATTCAAAAAAATATAAACGATGCGTATATTGCTGATATGACAAAGTATGTTTCTCCTACCGAAACAATCAGAATAATGGCTGCTTACAATAGCATTCCTGCACAATTGGCAAAAATTAACAAAAAGTTTCAATACAAAATAATTAAATCCGGAGCGAGAGCAAATCAATATGAGCTTTCATTGCACTGGTTGAATGCTTCCGGAATAGTTGTTAAATGCTTGAAAACTACCGCAGGGAAATTCCCGTTGAGTCTGCATGCCGAAAACAACTCGTTTAAAATATATATGAACGACAGTGGTCTTCTGTTGTCGAAATTTGGAGTTTCTGCAAATGCAATAATGTCAGGAAATGAAGGATTTAATAACATAAAAGGAATATTGGCAGAAAATTATGTTGCCAATTCATTAGTAATAAATGGATATGTGCCACATTATTGGGAATCTAAAGGAAAGGCAGAGCTCGACTTTGTTATCCAAACTAAAAATGGAGAAGTAATTCCTATTGAAGTAAAATCTTCTGAGAATGTACGTTCAAAAAGCTTGCAGCAATTTGTACTGCAGTATAAACCTCTCTTTTCGATAAGAATCTCATTAAGGAACTTTGGGTTTGAAAACAATATTAAATCGATTCCACTTTACGCATGTTTCTGTATTTGACAAGTAACTAAGAATTATTTATTAACTCAAAGTCTAAGCAAACATTTGAAAAATGCCATTTATTTCCTAATTTTGAATAAATTAAAATACTGACAAAACAGATGCGATTATTACTGGCTTTTTTGATATTTCCTTGCTTTTTGTTTTCACAGAATAGGGCAGAAAGCCTTATTGATGAATACAACAAAATTCCTGTAGAAGACCGAACATCAAAATCGGCAATAGACTTATTGAATGAAATTTCGAAAGCTTACTTGAAAATTGATAGCAAACAGTCACTTGAGTTTGGAAAAAGTGCCCTTAAATACTCAAACAGCATTAGTTATAAAAAAGGTTGTGCTGCTGCAGAAAAACAAATTGGTTCTGCCTATTATTATCAAGGAAATTATAACAATGCTTTAAAATACTTTCAGCAAGCGATTGAAAAATTTGAAATGCTTGAAAATAAGGATGGTATAAAGCATGCTTCAAACTTGCTGGGGAATTCTTGTTTGAATTTAGGAAAATATAACAAAGCATTAAACTATTATTTGAAGGTTTTAAAACTAAATAAAGAAGAAAACAATCATTCAGGAGTTGCAAAAACTTTAAGCAATATTGGTAATGTATATAATTATTCGGGCAATTTATCAGGAGCATTAGAATATTACAACAATGCACTTGAAATTGCAGAGGAGATAGAGGAAAAACTTTTGATAGCGAATTTACTTAACAATATTGGGGCTATTTACGATTCAGACAAAAATTACAAATTAGCATTAGAAACCCATCAAAAATCATTGAAAATTCAGGAAGAAATTGGTGATAAAAGCAGTACATCAAAATCTTTGCACAATATTGGAAGTGCCTATGAAAGTCTTGGTGATAAGAAAAAAGCTGAAGAATATTATTTAAAATCACTTGAAATTGAGAAATTGCTTAATAATAAATTGGAAATAGCTACTTCATTAATTCGTATAGGTAGTTTTTATACAGAAATTGGAAGCTATAAAAATGCCGAGCAGTTTTTAAACGAAGGCTTGAAGCTTGCTCAAGAAATGGGCAATAAATATTTAGTGAATTCTGCTAGTCTATCATTGTCAAATCTGTATGTTAAAATAGGAAACTACAAATCTGCTTTGGTTTTCAATCAGTTATATCATGCTGTAAAAGACACTATGTTTAACGAAAGGAGTGTAGCTGAGATGGCAGAAATGAATGCAAAATATCAAGTTGAAAAAGAAGAAAAAAAGAACGAGATTCTTACTAAAAATAATGAAATCAATAATTTAATAATTAGCCGAAAAAAAACGGTTCAAAAATATTTATACATATCTCTCGGATTGGTAATAGTTTTACTATTAGTGATTTTCAGCAGATATTATTCAAAACAAAAAGCAAATGTTGCATTAGAAGAAAAAAATGCTCAAATAGAAAAACAAAAAGCTAAACTTTCAGAAACTTTGGAAAAACTTAAGTTAGCTAAAGAGCAGGCAGAGAAAGCAAATAAAACTAAAAGCGAGTTTCTGGCAAACATGAGTCATGAAATTCGGACTCCTTTAAATGCGATTCTTGGGTTTACCGATTTGCTTAATTCTCTTATTACAAGTAAAAAACAAAAATCGTATCTCGAATCGATAAAAGCAGGCGGAAAAAATCTTTTGACTTTAATAAACGACATTTTAGATTTATCTAAAGTTGAAGCAGGGAAAATGGAAATCAATTATTCGCATGTAAATCCCTTAAATATTTTCAAAGAAATTGAGCAAATATTTTCGCTTAAAATATCACAAAAGAAAATTGATTTTATTATTGAATATGTTGGAAATATCCCAAAAGGAATGATGCTTAGCGAGACACGATTGCGTCAGGTTTTATTCAATTTGATTGGCAATGCAATTAAATTTACAAGCGAAGGATTTATTAAAGTGATTGTGAGTACAAAGAATTTCGAAAAAGATAAAAATACATTGACCTTAGTTATTTCTATAGAAGATACAGGGATAGGAATTCCTGTTGAACAACAAGAGCTTATCTTTTTCGCTTTCAAGCAAATGAAAGGACAAAATATGAAGGAGTATGGTGGTACAGGTTTAGGCTTAACCATTTCGAAACGTTTGGTGGAAATGATGGATGGAAATATCATGCTTGAAAGTGAGGTGAATAAAGGCTCAATCTTTACAGTAAATTTGAATAATGTTGAAATCGTTCTTCCTGATGAAATGGAAGAAAGTATTTTAGATGAAAAATTCCAGGCAATTGAATTTGAAAATGCTAAAATTCTTGTCGTTGATGATGTAGAATCGAATAGAAATTTAATTCGTGAAATATTTGAAAATGCAAATATTACGGTTTTTGAAGCAAAAAATGGAAAAGAGGCAGTTGAAATTGCAAAATCTGAAATGCCAGAATTGATTATTATGGATATTAGAATGCCTGTAATGGATGGTTTTCAAGCGAATAAAATTATTAAGTCGGATGAAAAAATTGGGCATATCCCAATAATTGCTTTCACGGCTTCTGTTATGAAAGAAGATATAAAGAATATTTTTGATGGAAAATTCGATGGTTTCCTTATGAAGCCAATTCAAATTGAAACTCTTTTTCAGGAAGTGTCAAAATTTCTGAAACACAAAAAAACTAAAGAATCAAAATCAGTTTTGGTTTCGCAAGATGCAGAAATTCTGGAAAGTGTTAAAAGTTTGAATAAAGACAGCCTTGAAAAAGTAATTTATATATTTGAAAATGAATTGATACCAGTTTGGAAAAATGTTCATAAAAATCACTTTATTCACGAAGTAATTAGTTTTGCTGAAAATATAAAGCGCATTGGCATTGAAAATGAATTTAAAATTGTTGAGAGATATGGAGACGATTTGATTTTTTACGCCAACAGTTTCGATATTGAAAATATGGCTGCCACATTAAATCAGTTTCCCGATTTTGTGGAAAGCATCAAACAAATTGTGTAGCTGCAGGATATCAAAACTGGATAGAGAATTCTATATTGATTTGCTATTTCTCCTTTTTATAATTGGGCAAATATTTGTAAAGGGAACATCTAAAAATGCAAATTTCTTCGTTGTTTCAAAATTTTAAAATCCTCATTTACAATGGTAAACTGCGTTTTTAAAATCTCTTACGTCTTGAAATTTGCTATTTTTAGAAGTCCCCTAAAAAAACCCTGTTTTTATTTTTGCAAAATATTTAATAAATCTTCAAAATTAACTTTATGTTGATCACCGGTTTTCATATTTTTAAGAGAAATTAAATTGTTTGCAATTTCATCTTGTCCAAGCATAGCAATGTACTCAACATTTCGTTTGTTTGCGTAATTTAGTTGCTTCTTTACTTTTATAGAATCCGGATATAATTCTGCTTTTATATTTTCCTTCCTTAATTTTTCTAATAGTTGCAAAGAATTCAACAACACCTCATCCCCAAAATTCACAATCATTAATTTGATGTTCTTTTCTAAATATTTCGGATAAAGTTCCAATTGATTCAGAACATCAAAAATTCTATCTGCACCGAAAGATATTCCCACTCCGGAAACATTTGGCAATCCAAATATCGAAGTCAAATCGTCGTATCTTCCTCCACCACAAATACTTCCAATATTCATGTCTGTCGCTACGATTTCGAATATTGCTCCGGTATAATAGTTCAATCCACGAGCTAAAGTAAGATCCAAAACTACTTCAGAATTCATTGAGAAAGATTGAATTAAAGTCAGAATCTGTTCAACTTCAATTATTCCTTGATTTCCAATTTCAGAATTCTTAAGTATATTTTTTAGTTGAATAATTCTTTCTGAATTTGTACCGGAAAGTTTTAAAATCGGAATAAGTTTTTCGATGGAAGTTTCAGAAATACCTTTCTCGGAAAGTTCGGAAATTACTTTGTCAAGACCAATTTTTTCTATTTTATCAATAGCAATAGTTATGTCGATAATTTTTTCGGATTCACCAATATGCTCGGCAATTCCACTTAATATTTTTCTGTTGTTTAATTTTATGATACAGCCTATTTTTAAATTTGCAAAAATTTCATCGGCAATTTGAATTAGTTCTATTTCATTCAATAAAGAATTGCTCCCGATTACATCAACATCGCATTGAAAAAATTCTCTGTATCTGCCTCTTTGTGGCCGGTCTGCCCTCCATACAGTTTGGATTTGATATCTTTTGAATGGAAAGTTTATATCATTTCTATTTTGGGAAACATATCTTGCAAAGGGTACTGTTAGGTCGTACCTAAGACCTTTTTCAGAAATTTTTAAAGCCAGAGCGTTCAGATTTTTTTCGTCAATATCTTCAGTGTTTACTTGTTTAAGGAAATTTCCTGAGTTCAGTATTTTAAATAAAAGTTTATCGCCTTCAGCTCCATATTTTCCCAGAAGTGTAGTTAAATTTTCCATTGCTGGAGTTTCAATTGGCAAATAGCAATATTTTTCAAATACTCTTTTTATTGTATCAAAGAGATAGTTCCTTTTCAGCATTTCACTTTGAGAAAAGTCCCTTGTTCCTTTCGGAATTTGTGTTTTTTGTGCCATTAAATAATTTAAATATTTAAAAATAAAAAAAACCCGCAAATCATAAAGAATTGCGGGTTAGAATAAAAAAATCAATTACTACTATTTAATAATGTTCATAGCTTTAGTCGCTACGAACGCATCTGTTGAAATTTTATAATAATATGTTCCTGCAGAAAGATTTTTACCATCAATTTTAATTTTGTGGTTTCCTGCTTCGAAATCATTATTAACAACTTCTTCTAATTTATCTCCAATTAGATTGTATATTGAAATTGTAACAAATTTACTTTCAGGTAAATAAAATTCAATTTCTGAATAATCTGAAAATGGGTTTGGAACATTTTGGCTTATAGAGAAATGACTATTTCCTACAAGTGAAACTTTTTCGGCAATGCTAATGCCATTTGTTGAATAAGTTTCTTCTCCTTTTTCCCATGATTCCACAAAAAATACTTCTTCAATATTTGTAGAGCTATTCCACAATTTGAATGTCATATTTTCATTGTCCATTAATCCTTCTATAGATTCGGTTGTTTCGTCGTTTCCCCAAACGGAAACCGCTAAGTTAGTATTTGAAAATACTGTAGATCCAACCAAAACCCCATTAGCGTTGAAAACACCTAATTCATCTCCGCTATTTGGAACAACATTCCATGCAGATTTTGGAAAACCTATTGTCATATTCGTACCAGTGTTTTTAACATTTTTAAAATGAACTGGTACTTGGTTAATTATTGTTGATTTAGACAAATAACCATTAGGAGGATAAGAGAAATTGACGGCACCGCCAAGTGTATTAATCTTAATTTGATATCCTTGACCAGGAACCATATTTCCAATTAGGTTTAGGTTAATTTCTGGCCAATATACTTGACCCATAGAGTTTTTAACCAGTGAAATACGATTTGTTACGTTGTTCATTCCTCCATTATAAGTATCCATAAAGATATAATCTATTGAAGCTTCAGAGAATCGTAGATATCCTAACATACTCCAACCGACTGGTACTGAAAGTACTATATTTTCAGGGATAATTTCTTGACCTACTACGGCGAGAGTTGCAGTATTAGCCATTTTAACTTGATATCCTTCTCCTATAGCAATTGTTCCAATTCCGTCAATAATAAATGGTCCGAATAATCCATATGGTGCAAAAATATTTCCATATCCATCTTTAATTATTATTAAATCGCTCATAATATTTGCAAATACGTTAACAACGCTATCACTTGGAGCAAGAACATCAATATATGTTGATATAATATTCCAATTTTGATTTAATGCGATGTATTGAGTATCAACACTTGATGGGTCGAAACCAATTGATAATAAGCCGCTAATACCATTTTCTTCATATGCATCTATGTTTTGGTAGCTTACATCGTAAGTAGCAACAGCTGGATATGTATATCCATTTGTAACATCCCAAATTCTCCAAGTAAATGTTTCAAGATCGTCAAAACCATCTTTCTCAATAGTTAATCCATCGTCTCCCCATGCACTTAGGGCTGTGTTGCTTCCTTCCCATCGAACATATCCTCCACAAGCTGGAACACCTGATGAATCGTAAAATACTCCTAAATAATCTCCAATTCCTATATCTAATCCAACTGCATTTATTGGAATATGTATAGTATGATTATTACCAGTAAATGGAGCATACCAATGAGGAGCTTCTAATGAGTAAATTGAATATGAAGAGCTAACTTGACATCCATTGTTATCTGTAACAGTAACTGTGTAAGTTCCAGATCCGATATTAGCTAAATCTTCAGTAACATCATTTGTGTTCCACAAGTATATGTAAGGATAGGTACCACAACATACATAATTGTCAATCATTCCTGAAATGCCTGTAATAGAATCAGTTCCATAAAGGGTAGATGATAATTCACATGGTTGGTTCAGCACAATAGATGTAGTTTCAAAACAACCAAGGCTATCTTCAATTATAACACTGTACATACCGGCAGTAATATTTGTCAAATCTTCTAAGTTTGAAGAGAATCCATTATCACCGGTCCAGGTAGCATTGAATGGGAATACTCCACCACTAATAAATAAATTTATAGAACCATTAGCATCACCATAACAAAGAGGTTCGCTTATTTGAGAATTTATCAATATTTCATCATGTCCGTGAATAGTAAGTGAGAATATTAATTGACAAGAATTAATATCTGTAACAGTAACAGTATAATCACCTTGTACTAAATCGCTTCGAGGATTAATTAAAGATCCATCCATCCATTGGTATGTATAAGGTGCTGCTCCTCCGAAAGGATCAATATCAACATAGCCTGTTGCATCACCAGCACATAATACATTAAATACTGATGTTGAATCGAAAGAATATGTCATTGGTGCAGGATCAATCAATGTTATTGGCAATTGAGCTGATGAGGAAACATTACATCCGTTTGCATCAGTAACAGTAACATCATATACGAAATTTCCAGGAATTCCTACAAGGTCTTGAGTTACTGCTCCATTTGTCCATAAATAAGAATATGGGCTAGTTCCGCCACCTACACTAATATCAATTGCTCCATCGCTTGAATTATTACAAGAAATTTGGGTTTCATCTATAACTAATACAGACATTGGATTAGGTTGATCTACTGTAAAGCTACCTGTTGTCGTACAGCCTCTTGCATCACTTGTGATAGTTACGCTATATATTCCTGCACCTACTGTTACATCTTGAGTTGTCATTAAATTCGACCAAGTGTATGAGTATGTCTGAATTGCATCAAATCCTGGGTAGAAACCTCCGGCAACATTTGATAAATCAATTATTCCATCTGTAAATGTAAAACAACTAACATTAAAAATGTTACTGTTAAAAGACATTTGGTCCGGTTCATAAATAGTAATACTATAAACTGAAGCACAGCCATTTGCATCCCACATTGACAATGGATATACACCGGCTGAAATATTGGCATATTGTGCTACATTAGCTGTGTAATTAGTTGTGTCATAATCGAATGAGTACATATATGGCGGAGTTCCACCCATTGCTTCGATTGATACAGTTGAGGATTCACCAAAACATTGGATAATATCTCCTGTTAAGTTTCCTAATGTAATTGGGTCTGGTGGAGGACTGATTTGAGCACTTGCACTGTTTGTACATCCCCAGCTATCTTCTATAGATATTGTATAGGTTCCATAGTTCAAATTGAAAATAGAATCAACAGTACCAGTACCTGATACAAATGTCCCACCTGAAGTTTGTCCTGTTGACCAAGTAATAAGGTATGGACTTTCGCCTCCGTTTAAAATTAATGAAATTTCGCCGGTTGTATTTAATATACATGGAGGATCGAAAGCTGTAAGTATTGGAGTAATTGCATTGGCTGATTGTATAATTCCTTGTGAACTCACTTTTTCGCAACCAAGAGCATCAGTAACAGTAATTAAATATGTTCCTGCACCAATATTTGTTACATTTACATCGGTAGAACCATCAAACCAAAGGTAAGTATATGGCGCAGTACCACCCATACCTTGTGCTATTAAATTACCATTTGTTTCACCGAAGCAGACATAATATTCGAAATTAGTTGTTATTGGAAGTGCAGAATTAAATGATACATTTACTGCAGAAGGTTCTGATAAGGTTGCACTAATTGTAGCAGTACAAAGATTATCATCAGTAACAGTAACAGTGTATGTATCGGCAGTTAATAATATTAAATCCTCAAAACTTGATATGTAGGTTCCATTAGAGGTTTCCCAGTGATATGTGAAAGGGCTTGTTCCACCAGATACACCAAGATTTATTGCTCCTGTACTTTCACCATTACAACTAACATTCGTTGTGTTCTGAATTAGTAAAGCTAATGTATTTGGCTGATCAATCGTATAATTAGCTGTAATAGAACAACCGTATAAGTCAGAAACTACTACACTATAGTTTCCAGCAGGGAGATTTGATATATCTTGATCTGTACTACTGTTATTCCATAGATATGTATATTGGTTCCAACCGCCGAATGGAGTAATATCAATAGCTCCATTACTTTCACCGTAGCATTGAACATCTACTGTAGCTGAGTTTGTGATAATTAAATCGTTTGCAGGTTGAAGTATTGTTGCTGATTCAATATCAGTACAAGCATTGTCGTCAAATACAGTAACTGTATATGTTCCTGCAATCAAAGCATTATTGATAAAGGATGTTTCACCATCTGACCAAGTATATGTATAATCTGAAGGAATACCTGTTCCTGAAATTGTACCACCAATTGGAATAGCTGTGATACTTCCCGTGTTTGCTCCATAACATATATTTGGAATCAAATTTAACTGAACCGATACACTTGTTGCAGGTTCTGTTAAAGTTCCATTAACTGAGGTAACACAATTATTGTTATCCGTTACGGTAACTTCATAGGCATTTGCAATTAAATTATTTATATCCTCTGTTGTTTCTCCATTTGACCATAAATAAGAATATGGAGTTGTTCCACCAATAACTCCTAAATTTATTTCTCCTGTGTTGTCTCCATGACAAAGGATATCAGTAATAGAAACAAAATTTGCTTCTAATAAATTTGGTTCATCAACAATAAATGAACCGGAAACGGTACAACCATATAAATCTGAAACAACAACATCATAAGTATTTGCATTTAATCCTGAAATATTCTGAGTAGTTGATGAATTACTCCATAAATAAGTGTATGCTCCCCAACCACCATCTACTGTGATATTAATAGCACCATTGCTTTCTCCAAAACAATTTGCATTAGTAACAAAGTCGTTCAAAATCATTAAATCACTTGCAGGTTCTTGTATTGTTGCACTTTGAGTAACAGTACAAGCATTATCGTCTGAAACAGTTACAGAGTAAGTATTTGCAGGTAATCCGAGAATTTGGAAATCGGTACTACCATTTGACCATGCATAAGTATAATTTCCTACAACTGTTCCGCCATTAGGTAATGCAGTGATTTGACCTGAATTAGCATTGTAGCAAATATATGGGAAGTAATTTAGTTGAAGTGATATTGATGTTGTAGGTTCGGTTAAAGCCGTTGTGCTGATATCAGTACAACCATGTGAATCGGTTACTGTTACAGAATAATTCCCGGCAGGTACAGAACTTAGGTCTTCAGTTATTTCAAAGTTTGACCAAAAGAAGGTGTAGCCTGGAGAACCTCCAGTTACGCTATGCTCAATTTCGCCTGTGTTTTCTCCATTACAAAGAATATCAGTTACAGAAGTAATGCTTGATACTAATTCTGTAGGTTCATCTACAAAATAAGTTCCAGTTGCAAAACATCCTATTAATCCATCAGAAACTGTTACTAAATAAGTCCCTGTAGTTAGATTTATTAAATCTTCTGCATTAGAACCATTATCCCATACGAAAACATTTGATCCCCAACCACCATTAGTTGAGATATTGATTGATCCAGTATTTTCGCCAAAACAGTTTGCATCAATAACTGTTGAATTACTTATTTCCAATAGAGCCAAAGGTTGATTAATTGTTGCTTGTTGCGTAACACTACAACCATTATCGTCAGAAACAGTTACCTCATATGTTCCAGCAACTAAACCTGAAATTTGGAATGTATTGCTGCCATTAGACCAAATATAGTTATAATCTGTTGGAGTCCCAGCTCCTGGAACAGTACCACCGGATGGAATTGCAGTAATACTTCCGGTATTCGCACCATAACAAATATTTGCCATATAATTTAGTTGTACTGAAATAGCGGCAGCAGGCTCAGTAATAGATGTACTAATAATATCTGAACATCCATGTGAATCAGAGACTGTTACACTGTAGTTTCCAGCAGGGAGAGTATTGATATCTTCTGTTATTTCGCCGTTCGACCATAAATAACTATAGTTTGGAGAACCTCCATTAACTCCCAAATCAATTGAACCTGTATTATTTCCATTACAAAGAATATTTGTTGTTGAATTAAAATTCAATTGTAAATCTGTTGGTTCATCAACGAAATAGCTTCCAACTACAAAACATCCTACTATATCTGTAACAGTAACAGAGTAATTTCCAGTAGGAATATTAATTAGGTCTTCAGTTGTTGCAGCATTACTCCATAAATAGGAATTTAATCCCCAACCACCAAAGCTCGTTATATTTATTGAGCCATTGCTTTCTCCAAAACAGTTTGCATCAGTTACTGATTGGTTATTTATTACTAATAAATCTGTAGGTTGATTAATTGTTGCTTGTTGGGTAACAGTACATCCATTATCATCAGAAACTGTTACTTCATAAGTTCCTGCAGTTAAACCAGAAATTTGGAAAGTATTTCCACCATTAGACCAAATATAGCTATAATCCAATGGGATTCCAGTTCCTGAAATTGTTCCACCTGAAGGAATTGCAGTAATACTTCCAGAGCTTGCACCATAGCAAATATTTGCTACATAGTTCAACTGAACAGATACCTCAGATGCAGGCTCTGTTAGAGTTGTGCTAATTGTTTCACTACAACCATTTGCATCTGAAACAGTTACTTCGTAAGTATCAGCAATCAGATTAGTAATATCTTCTGTTGTTGAGTTATTTGACCATAAATAATTATATGGAAATGTTCCTCCTGCAACGCCAATATAAATATCACCACTGTTATCGCCATTACAAAGAATATCTGTTGAAGAATCTATATTCAAATTCAAAACTGAAGGTTGACCAACAGTATAAGTTGCAATAGCAGTACATCCTATTACACCATCGGTAATAGTTACTGTATAATTGCCTGAAATTAAGTTTATTAAATCTTCAGAAACAGCACCATTACTCCACAAAAATGAATATGAACCCCAACCACCAAAAGGTGTAATGTCAATTGCTCCGTCAGAATTACCAAAACAATCTGCATCATCAATTGTTGAACTACTTATTTGTAATAAATCTGTAGGCTGATTAATTGTTGCTTGCTGAGAAACAGTACATCCATTATCATCAGAAACTGTTACTTCATATGTGCCGGCAGTTAAGCTAGAAATTTGAAATGTATTTCCACCATTAGACCATAAATAATTATAATCGGTAGGTGTACCTGAACCGGAATATGTTCCACCAGTAGGAATTGCAGTAACATTTCCTGTACTTGCCCCAAAACAAATATTTGGAAAATAATTTAATTGAACTGATACTGCACTTGCAGGTTCAGATAAAGTTGCATTTATAGTTGAACTACAACCATGGGCATCTGTAACAGTAACATCATAAGTATTAGCAATTAGATTTGCAATATTTTGTGTCGTTTCAGTATTCGACCATAGATAATCGTAAGGCGTTGTTCCTCCAACAACACTAAGATCAATTGCTCCTGTATTTTCCCCGAAACATAAAATATTCGTTGTGGATGGTATGCCAAGAGTTAAGGCATTTGGCTGATCAACAAAATAACTTGATGTTGCAATGCAATTATTAGCATCTGTTATGGTTACACTGTAGGTTCCGCTTTGCAAATTTTGAATATCTTCTACAATTTGTCCATTGCTCCATAAGTAAGTATAAGATCCCCAACCTCCTTGAGGAGTAATATCTAATGCTCCATTACTTTCACCAAAACAATTTACATCAGTAGTTATTGTTCCATTAATATATAAAGTGTCTAATGGTTGAACAATTGTTGCCGATTGGCTAACTTCGCAACCATTATCGTCAGAAACAGTAACTCCATATGTGCCGGCAGTTAATCCAAGATTTTGGAAAGTATTGTTACCATTTGACCATTGATATGTGTATGCCGTAGTTCCACTACCGGCTACTGTTCCTCCTGAAGCTACAGCTGTTATTTGTCCTGTATTTACTCCATAACAAATATTTGGGAAATAGTTTAATTGTACAGCTGTTGAAGTTGCAGGCTCTGTAATTGTCAAAGAAACTGTATCAGTACAATTTTGAGAATCTGAAATAATTACAGTAAAAGTTCCAGCATTAAGATTACTGTTTGTTGAGCTTGTTACTGCATTGTTCCATAAGTATGAATATGGTGGTGTTCCACTAACTACTGAAGTAGTTATTTCACCTGTTGGAATATTTTTACATAACAAGTCTGTTCCAGACAAAGAGGCAACAGGCATAACAGGTGGATTAATAGTAGCTGAAGCAGTTGCCTGACATCCGTTAAAATCGGTTACAGTAACAGAATAAGTACCTACAGAAAGTCCGCCAACATAAGCAGATATTGGATTTCCCGGAGCATCCCAAAAATATGAATATGCCGGAGTACCACCGCTTGGGATTGCATTTACTGAGCCAACAAAATTTATACAATCTTCATCTGTTTTATTAATTACAGTTGATAGAACATCTGGTTCATTTACAATAAAACTTTCACTTTCCTGGCATCCCGAAGTATTATGAGTTACATTCAAAGTATAGGTTCCGGCTACTAAGCCAGAAATATCTTCAGAAACTCCTCCATTTGACCAAAAATACATAAAGTTTGTTGAGGGACCGAAGTTAATATTTACTGTAGGATTAATTGCACCATCTGAAAGACCATTACATGAAACACCTGTTATAATTGAACTAAAGGTAATCTCAGAATTTTCTTCTATTACAGTAACGCTTTCAGTATGTGTACATGAATTTGCATCAGAAATCGTTACAGTATATGTTCCGGCAGATAAGCCTGGTACAGAATATGTTGTGGGATTTCCAGGGGCATTCCAGCTGTAAGTATATAGTGGAGTACCGCCATTAGCAACTATGGAAACTTCACCATTTGAACCTTGAAAACAAGTAACATCAGTTTTAGAAATCGTTCCTGCAAGCTCAGTTGGTTGAGTTATCTCAAAGGTTGAATCTTTTAAACAACCATTTCCGTCAATAATTTGAACTGAATATTGACCTGCACTTTGATTTGATATAAATTCTACTGTTGAAATAGTTGTGCCACCTGAAGTCCATGTACCACCTTCTTGCCAATCATATGTAAATGGAGTGGTTCCGTTAAGTATTAATTGTAATCCTCCATTGCTTCCTCCAAAGCAGCTAACTTCTGTTTCTGAGACTGTAATATTAAATGTTGCTTGCTGAACCATATCCGAAGTTACCGCATTACACATATTTGCATCAGTAACAAGTACAGTATAGACTTGTCCTCCTACAAGGTTGCTAATGTCTTCTGTTGTCGCTCCATTGTTCCAGAAATAAAAATATGGAGGTGTTCCTCCTGAAACTGTCAAATCAATACTACCTGATGAATTACATGTTTCATCAGTAATATTAAGCTGTAATTGCAAACTAGGTGGTTGCGAAATGCTTACAGTACTCATGGCAGTACTACCTCCTTGGCCTGTAACAGTTACTGAATAAGTTGTGGGATATAGAAATGAAATATCCTCAGTTGCATATGTAAAACCATAACCACTTTGCCAGAAATATGAATATGGACCTGGAAATGCGACTTGATCAACTGTAAGGTTTATTGCACCTTGAGGTTCATAGGCACAGGCCGCATTAGTAATAGCAAAGGTTAATGGTCCGTCAATAATCGTTGTATCCTGAGCCAAAGTAGTTGAGCTATGTAGTAAAAAGCTCAGGAATACACTGAAAATTAAAAAGTAATAGATTTTTTTCATAATTTTAAAATTTAGTTCATTATTAAACAGTATATATTAATTAATATTTATTTAAAAGAATTCAAAACACTACATATCAAAATATAATAAATTACACAGAATAACTAATTTTTCACATTCCATACAACTTCTTCTTACTGCCAATTTTTTTAAAAAAAACAATAGAGAGCAAATGTATAATTTAATGTAGAAATAACAAAAACAATTTTGCTTTTTCATAAACATATTTTTTTTTGAAGTGAATTTGTTTGTAGTACAATAAGATAGATGGAAATATTTATTTTAAGTAAAAATTAACAAAATTATTTATGGAATAAAAATATTAAATATTTTCAGTTTGCATTTTCTATAGATTATTCTGGATGAAGATTTAGAAGAACTTTAGAGGAAAAGACAATATGAAGGCAACTCCTGTTTTTTAAGTCATTAGTTGTCATTGTTATATATGATATTTAAACAACAAAATGAACTAAGAAAAAAAAATGAGCTAAATCAAAATCAAAAATTCCTATTTTTGAACAAAATTAATATAAGTAAAGTTGAACACAGTAATTAGTTATTTGCAGATTGAAAATATTTCTAAATCATATGGCGATTTATTGCTATTCGAAAACGTGTCATTAGGAATAAATAAAGACGATAAAATTGCTCTTATTGCAAAAAATGGAGCAGGAAAAACCTCATTGCTTAATGTTATTGCTGGAATTGAAAGTGCTGATTCTGGCAATATTTCTATTCGCAATAATGTAAATATTGAATATCTTGATCAAGATCCATTGCTTGACGAAAATTGTACAATCATTGAACAAGTTTATAATTCATCAAATGAAATTGCTGCAACAGTTAAGGAATACGAAGAAGCAATAGTTTCAACAAACAAAAAGTTGATACAATCGGCAATGGAAAAGATGGATGCCCTAAATGCCTGGCAATACGAAGTTAAGGTAAAACAAATTCTTAGCCGACTGAAAATTGACAATTTTTATCAACCCATAAAAGAACTTTCTGGAGGACAGCGAAAAAGGCTTGCATTAGCTAAAGTTTTGATAAATGAACCAGATTTTCTAATTCTTGATGAGCCTACAAATCATCTTGATCTTGATATGATTGAATGGTTGGAATCCTATTTAAAAAAGTCTAAAAGTACTTTATTGATGGTTACTCACGACAGGTATTTCTTAGATAGAGTTTGTACAGAAATTGTTGAATTAGACGAAAAGCAAATTTTCTTATATAAAGGGAATTATTCATATTTTCTTGAAAAAAGAGAGCAAAGAGTAAAAAATACAAATGCCAATATAGAAAAAGCCAGAAATCTACTTCGGACAGAATTAGATTGGATGAGACGTTCGCCTCAGGCAAGAACCACAAAATCTAAATCGAGAATTGAAGCATTCTATGATCTTCAGGATGTTGCATCTCAAAAGACGAACGACAAGCAAATAAAAATTGATATTAAAACTTCGAGATTAGGAAAAAAAATAATAGACATATATTATTTGAACAAAAATTTTGGAGACATAGAAATCCTAAAAGATTTCTCATATAAATTTGTAAAAGGCGAAAAAATTGGAATAATTGGAAAAAATGGTTCCGGGAAAACAACTTTTGTGAATTTGATTACAGGAAATGAAAAAGCAAGTTCCGGAAAAATTGACATTGGTGAAACCGTAAAATTTGGTTATTTCAAGCAAGATGGAATTAAATTCAAAGAAAGCCAACGAGTAATTGATATAGTTCGAGAAATAGCAGAGCTTGTAAGTTTCGGTGTAGGAAAAAAAATGTCGGTAACTCAGTTCCTAAATTATTTTCTTTTCCCATCAGAAATGCACTACAATCGAGTATCGAAACTCAGTGGGGGCGAAAAACGGCGATTATACCTTCTCACTGTTTTGATGAAAAATCCTAATTTTTTGATACTCGATGAACCAACCAACGATTTGGATATTTTAACTTTAAATGTCCTTGAAGAATATTTGCAAAACTTTCCGGGCTGCGTACTAATTGTTTCGCACGACAGATATTTTATGGATAAAATAATAGATAGAATGTTTGTTTTCGAAGGCAATGGGGCACTGAAAGATTTTCCCGGAGACTATTCAAACTATCTTGACTATAAAATTGCAAAAGAAAAACGAGAAAAAAAGTCGATACCAAAAACTACAAAAGAAAAAGTTAAGAAGCAAAATCCTAACAAACTGTCCTACAATGAGCAGAGAGAATTAGGAACACTCGAAAAAGAAATTCAAGAACTTGAAACCGAAAAATCGGAGCTGGAAATTGCTCTGAATGCTGGAAATCTTAATGCCAATCAATTGAATGAAAATTCAAAACGATTAAACAAAATAATTGAATTGATTGATAAAAAGGATAATAGGTGGTTAGAGCTTAGTATGATTGAAGAATCATAAATTTTGAGTATAAATTTGAAAGCACTGCAACATTTGTTTTGAAATATGAAAATGCTCGAAACTGAAATTTCAAAATTTATTAGTCGAAAAATATACCTTATATATAAGCACATTTTTTATGAAAAAGGAGAATGTTAAAAGTCGGATTGAAAAGCTAAGAAATCAGCTTGAATTGCACAATCATAAATATTATGTTTTATCAGAACCATCAATTAGCGATTTCGAATACGATGTATTAATGAATGATCTGATTTTTCTTGAAAAATCTAATCCGGAATTTTTAAGTTTAAGCTCTCCAACACAAAGAGTTGGCAACTACATAAATAAAGAATTTGCACAAATTGAGCATAAATATCCAATGCTATCGCTTGGAAATACTTATTCGCAACAAGAACTTTTAGATTTTGACAACAGAATAAAAAAGAATATCGACATAGATTATGAATACGTTTGCGAACTAAAATTTGATGGTGTAGCCATCGGTTTGAATTACGAAAATGGAAATTTAAAACATGCAGTTACACGTGGCGATGGAAATAGAGGAGACGATGTTACAGACAATGTAAAAACAATTCGGAGTATTCCACTAAAATTGCATGGCGAAGATTTTCCCGAAAAATTTGAAATCAGAGGTGAGATTTTTATTTCTCATGAAGGATTTGAAAAATTTAATGCCGAACGGATAAAATTAGGAAAATCTTCGTTTGCAAATCCTAGAAATGCAGCTTCGGGTACTTTGAAAATGCAAAATTCTGCTCTTGTTGCCAAACGACCTCTCGATTGTTTTTTATATCACTTGATGAGTGAAAACCTTCCTGGCGATTCTCATTTCGAGAACCTACGAAAAGCAAAAGAGTGGGGATTTAAAATACCGGAATACAATAAAAAATGTAAAAAAATTGAGGAAGTTTTTGAATTTGTGAATTTCTGGAATTCCGAAAGAAAGAATCTCCCATTCGATATTGATGGAATTGTTATAAAAATTGATTCTCTGCTACAACAGGAAGATTTAGGATTTACTGCAAAATCGCCTCGTTGGGCAATTTCCTACAAATTCAAAGCCGAGCAACAACTCACAAAACTGTTGTCGGTAAGTTTTCAGGTCGGACGAACAGGTTCAATCACACCAGTTGCAAATTTAGAACCCATTCAGCTTGCAGGAACTACTGTCAAAAGGGCTTCTTTGCATAATGCCGACCAGATTGAATTGCTCGATATTCGATTAAACGATTATGTTTTTGTAGAAAAAGGGGGCGAAATTATACCTAAAATTGTTGGTGTTGACCAAACAAAAAGAATCGAACAAAGTAGTCAATTAGAATTTATAAAAATGTGCCCTGAGTGCAATACCGAATTAGTTAGAAAAGAAGACGAGGCAAATCATTTTTGTTTGAACGAAAACGGATGCCCTCCACAAATTAAAGGGAAAATAGAACATTTTGTCAGCAGAAAAGCTATGAATATTGGATTGGCTGAAGCTACCATAGATTTACTATTTAAAAATTCTTTGCTGAAAAATGTTGCTGATTTATATGAGCTAAAATTCGAGCAGCTATTGTTGCTCGATAGATTTGCCGAAAAATCGGCTCAAAAATTAATCGACAGTATTCACGATTCTATAAAGGTTGAATATCATCGTGTTTTATATGCTCTCGGAATTAGATTTGTTGGCGAAACTATTGCAAAAATTCTTGCATCATCAACAAAATCGATTGATGAACTGGCTAATACAAACTTTGAAGAACTAATTGAAATAGAAGAAATTGGGGATAAAATTGCTGAAAGTTTGCAAAAATATTTTGCCGATGAGAAAAATGTTCAACTTATCGAACGACTAAAGAAATTTGGGCTGCAAATGTCTGCAAAAACTAATCGGGCAAACATCACTGATATTTTAAAAGGATTGACATTTGTTATTTCAGGAAAATTTCAAAAACATTCTCGAGACGATTTGAAATTAATGATTAGTGAGAATGGAGGTAAAAATATTAGTTCAATTTCGAAAAATACAAGCTATCTTTTGGCAGGCGAAAAAATTGGACCATCGAAAATGACTAAAGCCGAAAAATTGTCAATAAAAATTATTAACGAGGACGAATTTCTTGAAATGTTAAATTAATTTCTAATTTTCTAAGTAATATTGTAAAGTGAAATATTTCGAAAAAATAAGACAATTTGTTGCCGAAATTTTAATGAAAAAGCAAATTTCTAAACAAGGCAGAAAAAAAAGTACCTCTAATTTCGATCTGTCGAAAAATATTGGTGTAGTTTTTAATTCTACCAAAAATGAGAATCTTATTTCATCCAAAAAATTTATTGATTCTTTGGTTGATATGAATATTGAAGTTACGGGATTAGCTTTATATGAATCAAAAAAAATACCTGATCATTTAGTTCAAGACGAAAAATGTATTTTTTTCAATAATCAAGATTTTAACTTTTTTTATCAAGCAAAGACAAATGAAATAAAATCTTTTATCAAAAAAGATTTCGATATTTTAATTGACCTTTGCATTGAAGATAATTTTTTAATAAATTGTGTAGTCGAATTGTCGGCTTCGAAATTTAAAGTCGGCAAATATGACAAAAAGAAAAATTATGATTTTATGATTAATATTAAAGATGGAGATTTAGATTTTTACATCGAACAAATTATTCTGTATGTATCCAGTTTAAAAGTTTAGTTTATGTAAGTGATTGAAATATCAAAATTCAAGTTCTTAAAAATTAATAATTTCGTGTTATAAATTTTATAAAAAATGTATTATGGACACTGCAAAATTTAAAGGTACTGGCGTTGCACTTGTAACTCCTTTCGATTTCAATAAAAATATTGATTTCGATTCGCTCGGAAAACTTATTGACTATCAGCTATTGAATAATATCGACTATTTTGTGGTGCTTGGCACAACTGGCGAATCTGTTACATTGTCGAAGGAAGAGAAAAAATTGCTTGTGGAATTTGTTATTGAAAAAGTAGATGGTCGAAAGCCAATAGTTGTAGGAATCGGAGGCAATAATACGGACGAAGTACTCAAAAATATTTATGAATTTGATTTTCAGGGAATTGATACAATTTTGTCTGTTGCACCTTATTATAATAAACCTAATCAGAAAGGATTATACGAACATTATTCGAAAATAGCAGAAATATGTCCTGTTCCAATTATTTTATATAATGTTCCGGGTAGGACAGGAGCAAATATGGATTATCGGACATGCCTGAGACTTGCAAGAGATTTTGAAAATATTATTGCTGTTAAGGAAGCTTCCGGAGATATTTTGCAAATAATGAATATTATAAAAGAAAAACCAAGAGATTTTATGGTAATCTCTGGCGATGATGCACTTACCTTGCCTTTAATTGTTATAGGTGTAGAAGGAGTAATTTCGGTAACAGCAAATGCTTTTCCACAGGTTTTTGTTAAAATGATGGAGAACAGTTTAAAGGGCAATTTTTATACGGCCAGAAAATGCCATTACGATATGATAAATATTATTGATACTTTGTTCTCAGAAGGTAGTCCTGCAGGAATAAAGGCTACATTGTCGATTTTGGAAATCTCTCAAAATTATCTTCGATTACCATTAACTCCTGTTTCACGAACTACTTATTTAAAATTGCAAGAACAGGTTGAAAGATTGAAACAACGGCAAGCGGTTGTGTTTTAATTTTAATAAACATAAATACTAAATAGTGTCTCTAAGAAAACAGTTCAAAATTAAAAACATCTCTTTTGCGATATTTCTATTTTTCATTTGTTTAATACAAAAGCATTTACTGCATGAAAGAAAATAGAAATATCATCAAAAATAAATTATTTTATAAAAATTACCTGTTTTCTTAGAAACACTATACATTTGATAGACCTCTGTATATTCACTGATGCAGAAATCTTAAAAACAAAAAAACCCTCAAAGAATTCTTTGAGGGTTTTTTTATTATAGGAAGATGAGTTTATTTAGAAATGCTCATCTGTTTAGTTGCAACAAAATTGTCAGTAACAATTTTATAGAAATAACTACCGGCTGCATGATCATTAGCAAAAAATTCTACTGAATGACTACCTGCACTATAATTATTTGAAACAACATTTTCTAACAATTCTCCAAGAACATTATATACATTAATTTGAACGTATGTGTCTTCAGGAAGATAAAAGTCAATTTTTGTTGATTTTGCAAAAGGATTTGGAATATTCTGATTTAGTGCGTAACTAACATTTTCTGATAAAGCAAGTTTGCCAACAACACTAATTCCATTGCTTTCGAAGTTTTCACTACCTTCAATCCAATAGATTACTTCAATATTTTGCTCATCATTTGAATTATTGCTCCAAAGTTTGATTGTATATTTTTCACCATCCGAAATAGCTTCAGTATTTTCAGTTGTGAAATCGTCTCCCCAAACTGCAATTGCAATATTTTCACCTGTATAAACAGTGCTACCAATAAGCTCATTTGAAGAGTTAAAAACTCCAATTTCATCTCCTAAAACAGGAAGATTAGTCCATGATTCTACAGGAATACCGAGAATCATACTGTTTCCTGTATTCAAAACATTTGAGTATTTTACAGGAGCTGTATTAATAATACCACTTTTCGCTGCATTTGCTGTGTTTGCAGGATATGTAAGTATTGTAGCAGCAGTTGTTTTAATTTGATATCCTTGACCTGGCATAATATCTCCAATTGCATTAAGTCCGTAAAGTGGCCAGTAAACTAAACCAATTCCGTTTTTAACAATTGTGATATCTGAAACTATTGGTGCTAACATAGTTGCTATGTTTGCAGGACTTTGACGTAGATATCCAAGGTAACTCCAACCATTAGGTATTGAAATTGGTGCAAGTTCAGGAACAACAGGTGTACCTGTAACTTCAAGCATTTGATAAGTATTCATTTTTACTTGATAACCTTCTCCAATTGTCAAAGAACCTATTGTATTTAGCAAATATTGTGGCCAATATACCATACCCGAACCGTTTTTAACAATAACTACATCTGAAATTACTGGTGCAAAAACAGCTTCTAAGCTAGGATCGGCAGGATTCATAAATGTTGATATAATACTCCATCCTTGTGCTAATTCTACAAATTGAGATAAAGCTGGAGAAACAGCAGTTAGTGATCCAATTCCACTCATTCCGTTACTAAAGAATAGGTCGGTATTTGGGAAGAATCCTACCAGATAAGTTGCAGTTGCATCAAACTCTTCACCAGTTGAAGTTTTGTATAATTTCCATGTAAATACTTCATTTTGAATGAAACCATCAACAATATTTGCAGTGTCTAAACCGTCATATCCGAATGCTGCAATTGATGTTGTTACACCTGTCCATTCAGCCAAACCTCCACATGCAAGGTCTCCATTATCATTTGTATAGAAAACTCCAATGAAATCTCCAATCTCAATTGGTTGTCCGTCAATAGTAATATCAGCTACCATCATAGGTGGTTGATTTGGTATAAGTATAGTATGATTTGTTCCTGAAATATTTACTGGCCATGGTGCCAATAAATCACCGGTAATACTTAAATTATAAGTTCCGAAGCTATTATAATATCCATATACTTTTGCATAATAGGTTCCTGTTGACAGTTCTGGAATAGTAATTTGAGAATTATTCCCAATTCCACAAGCTACAAAATCGTCGTCGTTGAAAGCAATGTATTGCATAGCTCCACAATTGTCCCAAACTTCGAGTATAGTATTGAAACCTGATCCACAAAGCGATACTACAACATTTACATAATTATCATCTAAAGTAAAACTCCACCATGCAACATCATTAGGACCTGTTGTAACGCCAGTAACAGCAGGGCTATTGATAATTCCATAATAGGTGGCATCTACACATTCCTGAGGAAATACACATGTACCATCATCGGTGTTAGCCAATGGATTATAGTTTAATGACAATGTATCAAGACAACCATAAACAACAGCTACACAAGAACCGTCGTCGGTGTTAGCAAGTGGATCGAAATTGAATGAAGTTGGGTCTGTACAGCCATAAATAAATGGAACACATGAACCATCGTCCATATTCGCAAGTGGATCATAATTTAACATCATGGTATCAGTACAACCATACACAATAGGAATACAAGAACCATCATCGATAGTTGCAAGTGGATCATAATTTATTGAATTAATATCTGTACAACCATAGACTGGTATTGTTTCAGTAATAATAAAATCAAATGCACCTGGTCCCCAGTAGTCATCCCAGAAAAGGTAATATGTTTCTCCTAAAGTAACAGAGAAGTTTAGATCTGAGGCGTAATTATATTCAGTACAGTATGCATCGTCATTGAAATACATATAGGTTCCTCCACAACTTGCATAAACTTCAAGTCTTGTATCTTCTAATTGTCCCGAAATACATGTAGTAATGTTTACATCTCCTGTTAATGTTGGATTATAAACAAACCATTGATTAACTCCTGTTGCTGCATTTGTTCCAGGATAAGCAGGAATTGGATTTGCACAATCGCTACCAGGTAGAATTGAAGCTGTTATTGTATAAGTAACCGCATCAAAACATGTTGTATCATTTGGATCAGAAACGGTACAGGTAACATCATAAGTTCCAGGTGCTACATAGGTATAAGTATATGAATCAACATTGCTTGTTGTTCCTCCATCTCCAAAGTCCCAATCGATTGTATATCCGGCACTGGCATAAAGATTATTTAAAACAAAATCGAATGACAGGTCTCCATTATCACTGTATGTAAAGTCTGCATCAAGCATACAGCCAGCTCCACAAGAAACTGTTACAGATCCACCGGCAGGCTCAACTCCTCCAACTCCATCAGAGAATATGGTAACTCCATTTCCGTCGGTTACTGTATATGCATTTTCATATCCCCAACTTCCTGGGGTATAAGCAAATGATAATAAATCTCCATCAAAAGCAGAAACAATATAAGTCTCAGGACCTGCGCCACTTGCTAATGTAATTCCAGTAAGACTAACACTTCCGTTTACACTGACATCTAATGCTCCGCCATTCCATCCATCGCCATAATCATCAGTTAAGGAAATTGTATAATCGCAAGGTGTTGGGCAAACTGCAGAGAACGAACCACCAGTAGGTACTACTCCTCCAATACCATCAGAAAATGCCAGAATACCATCGGCATCATAAAAATTATAGCTATTTTCATATCCCCAACTACCTTCAGTATAAGTAACAGAAACAGCATCGCCATTATTTACCATCAATGAAACTAATTCCGGGCCAGCGCCTGAAGCTAAAGTAACTCCACTTAAAACAACTGAACCGTTTAAACTTATATCTAAAGTTCCGCCATTCCAGCCATCGCCATAATCATCCAGTAGCTCAATTGTGTACATACATCCACCGAAAGGCATTTGAGTTGTGAACATCCACTGATCGCAAGCACTTGCAGTTCCAAATGCATTGTAAGGTTCTACAGACCAAGTATATGTCATTGAATAATCAAGGAAAACTGGTATATATGAAGTAACATTTCCAACATCAACGCTGGTTCCGTTTAGTGTAAAATAATATCCATCGGCACCTGAGGCAGCATTCCAGCTAAATGTTGGATATCCTGCATCTAGATTAATGTCTGCACTATCCAAAGGTAAAGTATATGTTACACAAGCTGGTGCCTGTACTAAAGCTTCTCCAATTGAAATGTTATCTAAGGACATATCTGAAGTGTAACCATTACCTCTTAAACCTCTGAATCGAAGTTTAACAGTCATATTTGCATAGGTAGAAAGACTAACTCCATATTCAGACCATGCATCACCACCGGCAGTATGTTGCTGACCAATAATGGCAGGAGCTACATCTAATACCCAACCTGAGCCGGCATCAATATCTATATGAAGTTCTCCCATATCTATACCGTACATATGATAGTAAAAAGTAAGATATGGATTAGTTAAAGCTGACAAATTAATTGGAGGACTAATCATATGACCTGCATCACCAAGTACTCCACCAGAAGTTTCAAGGAATACATAAATTCCGCCTGATACTCCATAGTTTGTATGATCGTAAAAAGGTCCTGTGCTACTTGAGTTTTCATTTGCTCCTGTAGCATCTTCAGTTTCCCATTTAGGATTTACAGTGCCTTCAAGTGTCCAGCCATTTGTAAGCATACCTCCATATTGAGCCGCGGATTCTCCTTCAAAATCAGCAAGATATGGGAATGTAGAAATGGTTGGGTCATTCATTGTTGTAAAAGAATAGGTTGAACAACCGGTAGCAGAGCCATTTGTGTTGTATGAAACTATAGACCAATAATATGTAGTTGCATAAGCAAGTCCGGTTGGCATATAGCTTGTAACACTTCCTACATCAATACCATTAGAAACATTAGTAGGTGGATTATCAGTTCCTAAGAAAAGATAATATCCATCAGCACCGGCTGCGCTACTCCATGTAAGGCCTTCGTTAAGGTCCAGACCAACTGCAGCATCAGCAGGGAATGTTAAATTCGCACATGATGGCGGTTGAACATTTTCAGCTACTGAAATATCATCAAGATATAAATAGTTAGTAGCATATTTATTAAAATGGTAGAAACGAATAGTAACAACATTTCCTATGTAAGAAGCAAGACCTTCAATTCGTTCTGTATGCGGAGTAGCTGCTCCTGCTGTTTGAGTCGCAAACAATTCTGTCCAGGTACCTGATCCATCATTAATAAATACCCAGAAGTTATTGTAATTATTATTATACTGATATCCTAAAGCATAAAAGTACTTTAAAGCTGGATTTGTAGCAGTTGTTAAGTCAACAACCACATCAAGATATTGGGACCATGCTTCATGCGATCCACCTGGTTGTCCTTTTACCCAAGCATCAGCCTGACCACTTGGAGTTGTAAATCCGGAGCTTAAATCAGCAAAAGCTTCTAAACCAAATGATCCGGTATTTGCAGCAGTTGCAGAAGTTTGCATAGTTCCATTTGATGCTCCTACCGTAGTTAACCAGTATCCGGGAATGAATCCTAGTTCCCAATCTTCGGTGAAAGGTAAGGTTTGAGTTGGATTGCCCATAGTTGTAAATGACCATATAGTGCATCCTGTAGCATTTCCACTTGTATTATATGGCACTATGCTCCAATAATAGGTTGTGTTATAAGTTAATCCTGAATATGCATAAGTTTGTGCTGTTAGCATATCTGTTCCATTTACAATATTTGTTGGATTTGCAGTTCCGCCACCGTCAGTTCCAAAATATAAATAATATCCATCGCAAAAAGCCAGGTCCCATGTTAAGTTCCCAAATACATTGATACTAATTGCAGCATCTATTGGGAAACTTGGAGTAGTACATGTGGGAGGTCCTGAAGCAGCAGTGCCATCAAACTGCATATTTGGACGTTGCATAAAAGTCCCTGAGCTTAATGTATTTGCACAAATTCCGGCTGCGTCAGCTCGATAATGCAAAGTAGAACTAAATGTTGTTGCTGACTGGTTTACAATGGCATTATTATTATAAGCAGTATTATTAAAACAAGTCTCAATAATCAGATTACTTGTTCCGTCCCAAGATATTGGGTTTGAAAAAGTATGAGTATTCCAACCCGTAACCTCTATATATGCAACATTTAGATATACACTTGTTAATCCTGTTTCCCATGTTGATAAAGCTGAAGTTGAGGTAAATCCGGCTTTAATTTCAAAATTAGTTAGTGGACTACCATCAACAGTTACAACATCAAAGGCGACTGAATTGATTGGACCAGCAACCATTCCGGCAGCACTCAACTCAGAGGCTAAAATCAGAAATTGATGTTTAGCACCATACCAAAAATTACCATATGGAGCAGGATAACCAGTGCTGGTATTATTTATTGTTCCAGTTCCCACAGTAATAGTCGTAGCAAACATTGCCAGACTATAGAAGGTTAAGAAACTAAAAAGAGCCAGTCTTTTTAAAAAATTGTACTTAGCTTTCATAAAATTAAGTTTTTAGTTAGTAAAAAAGATTAATAGTTAATTATATTTATTTTAGGGATTATTCCATAGAATATATGAATAATTTGCTTCTAATATTTAAACACTTTTTCGTCATATTTCAAAAAATTACAGTTAGCTAAAATACAGTTTCATTTTAAATACAGCAAATAATATAATTAAAAAAAAACAATTAATAGGTTTTCGATAGATAATGCTTTGTTTTTCATTATGATATGCATGGTATTTTTTTATAAAAAAAAGAACCATTTTCAACTGAAAATGGTTCTTTTGATAAATATCTTAACAATTATTGAAATTATCCAAAATTTAGATATTATTTTTCAATAGATAATAATTCAACTTCAAAAATAAGTGCCATATTTGGTTCTATTGGTCCTCCCGGTCGAGGATTTTCTCCGTAAGCTATATCAGATGGTAAGTAAATTATCCATTTAGACCCGACTGGCATCAATTGGAATGCTTCGTCCCAGCCTTTGATTACCTGTCCTTGTCCTAATGTAAATGAAAATGGTTGCCCTTTTTCTACTGAGCTATCGAATACAGTCCCATCTGTTAAAGTTCCATGGTAATGTGCGTTTATTTTTTCTCCTACTTTTGGAATAGCTCCTGTACCTTCTTTTACAATCTTGTATTGCAATCCGCTTTCTAAAGAAGTAATTCCGGGTTTTGTTTTATTTTCTGCGAGAAATGCTTCACTTGCTTCTTTGTTTTTAACTAACTTTTGTTGACGCGTTTTCTCTGATGCTTTTTGCAGAATCATATTAGCTGTTTGAGCATCAACTAAAAGTGTTTTTGCATTTAATACATCATCCAATGATTTTAAAATATAGGATATATTAATGTCGTCGTATCCTTGTTTTCTGAAAAAACTCCCAAGATTGATACCCCAACAATAACTTATGGTGTCGAGTTCATTGTTTAAGTTCGTGCTATTACTATGAGTAGTTTTGTCGATTTTTGCACTTCCGGGATTGTTTTTTTCGTCTTGCAGTGCTTTAGTATAAGTTTGCAAATAAGTTTGTGCTTGTTGTTCGTCTAATAATAACTGCTTGGAATTGTAAGAGTCAAGAAAGGAATGGGCAAGAGCTTTCATATTTATACCAATATATCCCTGATTTTTCAGATAGTTGCCAATATTTATTCCCCAACTGTAGTCAATTGAATCGTTTTCAGTTGATAGACTAATGTTTTCAGGAATTGATATGTCTTGCTCAACCGATTTTTCTGTTTTTTTATCAGTCTTAGTATCTGTGTCGGTTTCGTTTGCATTGTTGCATGAACTAAAAGCGAATAATCCGACACTTAGGATTAATCCTAAAAATTTTAATTTCATAATTTTTTTACTTTTTAATTTAACATTTATAACAAAATTTTCGGCGGCAAAGATAGGTATTTAATTTGTGGAAGGAATTTTATTTTTTTTCATGAAAAGTGCCCTCGCAGCAATTATTTATCAATAGATAATAATTCAACCTCAAAAATTAGCACCATATTTGGCTGAATTATTTCACTAGGAGTCTGAACTTCACCATATGCCAATTCCGGAGGAAGGTAGATTATCCATTTCGATCCAACAGGCATCATTTGAAATGCTTCATCCCAACCTTTTATAACCTCAGCTCGTCCTAATGTGAAAGAAAATGGTTGGTTTTTATCTACCGAACTATGGAAAATAGTACCGTCAATCAAGGTTCCATGATAATGTGTTTTTATCTTTTGTCCAATTTTAGGAATTTCTCCTGTTCCCGCTTTAATTATTTTATATTGTAAGCCGCTTTCTAAAACTATAACACCTGGCTTCTTTTTATTTTCAGCCAGAAACTCTTCACTTATCTTTCTGTTTTTTTCTAATAATGTCAGGTTTTTTTTTGGAAATATACTTTTACAAGATTGAAATACAAACAAACATACAAAAAAGAATAATCCTATATGATTTAACTTCATAATTATGATTTAATTAGTGTAACATTAAAAATTTTGATATAAAGATAGAAGTACATTTTTAGAAGGATTTTTCTTCCTGGCTTTTATCCTTTCGCTTTTGGCAAATTGCCAATAAGCTATTTCCGATAAACAAATTTCAAAATATTTCCTTTTCCTTTTTTGCCTTCGTTCGAAATATACATTGTGCCTTTGGGATCGAAACAAATTCCTTCAGGTTTTTTAAAAATGCTTTTATTGAGATGCTCCACAACAATTATTTTTCCGGATAGGTCTGATACGATTAATATTTTCCCAACAGAAGCGAGGATGTATAAATTTTTTGAAATAGGATGTATTGCTATTGCTGATGGTTTAAATTTCAATTTTCCGGTTTCTTTGTCAATTTTCTTTGATAGCTCTTCAGGTGTCGATAATGATTTAGTTTTTTTTAGTTTTACTAAAACCGAATCCGGGTTTAATGAAATTATAGGTTCGTGATCAATTTTATTATCCTGTAAACTATACGAATAAATTGTTCTGTAAAATTCCGATTTCACTTTTGAAATATAGGCTTCGTCTTTACATGCAAACAATAATTCGTTTTTGTCGGTGTTGTATGCAAGTCCTTCTGTATTGTTTTTTTTATCTAATGCAGTATTATAAATATTCAATACGTATTTTTTATCTTCAAAACGAACAATTTCATAAATCGTTCCATCACTTCTCAACAGATAGGCTGTCTGACCAATAATTTCTAAATCTTCAAAATCTCCATCTTTTCCATAATCAATCTCTTCTGTCACAGTTCCTGATTCCAAATCGAAAATATAGATAGCTAATCGTTCGTCTTGTATGCAGGCAAGACTTGTTTTATCATAGATAGAAATTCCAGAGATTTCTTTCAAAGATATCGGAAGAACAAATACCTCATCGGGAGAATTTAATTTATATGCAATTGTTTCGTTTTTGGGACTGATCGTATCCTGATTTTCCAAATCTAAATTAGATTGACCGAATATAGTAGGTATGGCTGAAATAATTAGAATTGAAATAAGAATAGTTTTTATGTATTTCATTTTTAAAAATTTACTTGTGAGAATTTACAAATTATACCGGTTTTAAATATCAGTTTCTTTTTTTGGATAAGGTTTTATGAACTTAACGAAATATAATATCCTCCATACTTTCTCATATTTATAACAAAATCATTATCGAAAATAAGGTATTGCCCTTTTATACCTACAAGTTTAGCTGAGAATGAATTTGTTTTTTCCAGATTTATCGACTTTACTTTTTTCGGATATTGATTGACTGGGAAATTTATTTCAGTAATTTCATCCATAGACGAGAAAAATTCAGTTGCAATTTCGGGGATAAACTCTTTCAATTTTTCTTTTTCTTCTATAAGGTTAACATTATTCAGAAAATCGTTTGTTAACATTTTTCTCCAGTTTGTTTTGTCAGCAATGTGTTTTTTTATTGCAATTTCAATGATTCCGGCAAGATATCTGTTCGGAGTTTTTGCAAATTTTATTGCTTTTGTAGCACCCTGATCAATCCATCGGGTAGGAATTTGAGTTTCGCGAGTAACACCAACTTTCAGATTGCTTGTTAAAGATAAATATACAAAATGGTTTTGAAGGCAATTGTTTTCAGCCCATTCCATATCTCGCGAAATTCCTAAATGTGCTTTGCATAGTTCGGGTTTTAGAATGCACTCGTCAGTTTCAGGCAAACTAATAAAGCATGGATAGCAATATCCTTGCGAAAACGATTTTTTGATTTTCTTATTACATGAAATACAGTTAATTACACCCGCATAATTTAGCTCAATTTCGTTATTTAGAAATTGGTTCATGTGAATCAATTCGTTGCCAATTGGCAAATAATACTCAACACTAGAAGCCAATTTTGTTTTCATTTTCAAGATGTTACCTTCTGCTATCATATTTATATGAATAAATTCTCAAAAGTAACAATTTAATAGTAAATGTTGATTTTTCAAGTTATTATGAAAATTGAAATAGAATATTTGTAGTTAGTGGTTCTAAGAAAACAAGCAATTTTTATAAAACAATTTATTTTTGATGATATTTCTATTTTCTTTCATGCAGTAAATGCTTTTGTATTAGACAAATGAAAAAAATAGAAATATCGCAAAAAGAGATGTTTTTAATTTTGAACTGTTTTCTTAGAGGCACTAGTTACTCAGTTTCAGAAATTCGAAGTCAATGATATTCTTTCTCTGTGAAACTCAGCCGTGATAGCTATCGGGACACAAAGTAACTCAAAGATTAAATAGGAATTATTAAAACCCTGTATGATTTTTACTTAAAACAACTTTATTTCCAAATATTAATCTTGCATGGTAGCTATTATTCAATAATGATTTTTTCAGTAATAGTTGTTCTACCCCGTTTTATTGATACAAAATATAAACCTTTTGGTGCATTTGTGGTATTAAATTCAATATGTCCGGCTTTGACACTAAAGATTATGAATACTTCCTGCCCAATGCTATTAAAGATGTGAATTTCTGCTTCCTCAATAAAGTCACCTTCTACAACAAAATAATCTTTTGCCGGATTAGGATAGAGATTTATATCGCTTTTAGGATATAGTTCTTCATAGGTCAATGGGAAATCAACTGTAAAGTTGAATATTATAGATCCACCAAAATCAGGCTCAAGTTGGTGAACGATACCTCCGCCAATCTGGCGGAAATACATATAACCGCTACCATCGTTGT
The DNA here is from genome assembly GCA_018692315.1 of Bacteroidota bacterium. Lineage (NCBI taxonomy): Bacteria > Pseudomonadati > Bacteroidota > Bacteroidota bacterium. The sequence continues at coordinate 36,339 of JABHKC010000074.1, forward strand.
TTGCCCAGAAGTTGATACCATCATCATCCAGGTCGCTTACAATTAGGGAGTAACAACCTACTCCCAGATTAAATGTATCCTTATAAATAGTATTCGCTGACATTCCTGATCTACTGAAAATTAGGTTTCCGGCATCGTCGAATAATTCATACTTACTTTCCAGTGGTTGGCTATTTGTTTTAAACTGGAAATAAGAGTTTGAAGGAATTACTTTAGGAATACTGAAATCTGTAGAGCTGGAGTTATTATAGCTGTATTCATCGCTTCCACCATTAGGATTACTGATTTCTACATGGAAGTAGTTGTCCGTAGTTGATATTGTACTCCACAAACTTGATGGAGAAGGAAGTGTTACTTCCTCATCTGCCAGGAAGTCAAGGCTACCGTTCCATGTGTAAGTTTCTTTAGAAGTGGCACCGTTTACCCAGTAATCAAAGGTTAAAGAAGTAAGACTTGTAGCACCTGTATTCCGGATTAGCACTTTCGGATTAGCACAAATCGAATTGGTTCTGAAGTATTCAACCTGATTTGTAGGTGCGGTAATGGCAACAACAGAAGCATCCAGAGTGAAATTAGGATTGCCATAGGTCACCATTTGATTATTCACAATATAGTTTGAACTTCCTGTGGCAGTATAAAGTCCATAATCGATAGTTATGCTATCTCCTGGAGTAACATATGGTGTTGCATCAAATTCAGCTGGATCAGAAGGCATCCCCGGACACCATCCTGCACGGTCATAAATCCATGTTCCTCCCTGTGGGTAAATAGGATTCTCTGCACATTCCGTCCACTCTGTCCATACAAATTCATGATTTCCTCCATCAATATCCAAATAATGACTTCTAGGGATGAACTCACCCTCCTGCCCGTGCCCGGTAATAACTGATCGAAGTTTAACATAGCTTGCCACTGGATCGATATACATTTTACGTGGCTCAAAATACTGATCGTCCAGAATACTATGGTAGGATCTTCCTCCACTGGGCGGACGCCAGATTTGCCTGAAATCAATCACATCATGTGGAGGAGTGCCGACTATGAAAAGGAAACTGATATTCATGTCTTCCTGCCATGCTCCATATTGAACCACAATGCGCTTGGAACCTCTCAAAACCGGAGTAAAATCAGTAACATCAAAAGTCCAGGTCTTTCCTTCCATTCCTAAATCAAGATTGATACCATAAGGTGTAACAAAGGACATTAATTCCAATCGTCCAACATATCTGTTGTAATACCTAAGATCAATTATATGAATAGTATCAAATGCTGTTACAGGTATAGAGTCTATGAGAACACCACTTTCAACATCGTAAATATATTCGGGAACTGTTTCCCAGTAGAAATTAGTACTTGCAATATTAATGCTGTCAGACAGACCTGTTCCAAGCCTTGGTATAATCTGGTATTCAGTAATGGTATTTGGTGTTTTAGGAATAGAATCCAGCAGAGTATCATTCACAACTAAAAGGTTATAACTTCCCTGCAGGAATGTAACTATAGGTCTTTCCATTGTTTCTGCGAAGAATCTGTTCAAATCTATACCTCTGTCATATTTCCAGATCGGTTGGTTGTTAAAAGTGCCTGTCATTGCATTTCCTGATGCATCAGCTGAAGTTGTCCCAATTCCTTCATCCAGTTGATAATAGGCTACAAGATTACTGTATTTCGGATGTGTACTATCAATGCTTGAATACATCCAGTTCTGAATTTCTGTTTGGCTAAGTTCTGTATCCCAAATTCTTAACTCATCAAGATTTCCGGTATAAGCATAACTGTAGTTAGAAACTTCAGAACCCAATATCATTGAATCAAGGTTGATTGTTTTTATTTTTCCGGTCCCTGAATGCCAAAGATTGCCGTTTAGATAAGCTTTCATATCTCCTGTCACCGCATTTTTTGTAAAGGCCCAGTGATTCCATTGTCCCTCTACATCAGAAGGATTTATGCTTGTATAAATTCGATCATAACCGGTTCCGTCATTTCCACAATCAAAATAAACATTGCCATTGTTCCATGGATTATGCACATTTAATTGTCTGTTAAAATTGGTATCTCTCGCTGCTATAGAAGATGTTGTATTATTAGTAATCCCTATGTCCCCTTTAGTCCATAGGGACACTGTTATTTCATTATAGATACTACCCATTGCATCTGTTGGAATATCAACATTGCCGGTGGCGGTATTAATGCAGTATCCATTTTGGACATAGAGACCGTTGTTTCCGGAAGTTAAATCACCATTAATTGCCAATGCAGTTGATGGAATAGTATTAGTAAAAGAAAATTCAATAATAACATTGGAAATTCCATCCCAGTTAAAAGGAGTATGGAACTGTAAACGATTGTTTCCAGTCACAAATGAGGTGTTGGCAAAATAACACTCGTTGAATCCAGAAGTGTCAATGCTTGCAGCTGCTAATACTGTAAGACTTGTATGCTTGATACGTACTCTTAAGAAATTTGCAGTGCCTACGCTCAATGCGTTCAGAATAATTCCGTCAAGATCTCCTGCTATTACTCCTGCTGTTGTTAATTCTGCCTGAGTAAATAAATACTTTGATTTTCCTGAATTCTGATCTGTTGGTAACACATGGCTAAGACTCGTTCCTGTATTTCCTACTGGTGATTGAGTTTCTGATACAACTGTTGTTCCTGATGTATTTTGCTGAATATAGCGATAGAAATCATAGGTGGTTTGCGTGGTAAAAGGATAAGTCGTACCTGAATAATTAGTGATAGTATGTGATTTTTGTATTGAAATGGAAGAATCCACACGCGATGAATCTATCACAAATGTATTGCAAGAGTAATCCCACTCTCCGCAACCAATGTTTGTCTGTCCGGTGTATGGCTGGGATACTAAACCATCTGTACAACGAATATTATATAACATCAAAATCTTCTCATATCTAACCCCTGAAATATCTGGAAAATCTATCAAAGTATCACGTGTTGTTGAGGAATGAATAAAGCTTTGTACTTTAATGGTGTCTCCGGGAGTTTGTGCTAACAAACTTAATGATAGAAATACTGCTAATACTGTAACCAAAAATTTTCTCATATTATATATGTAAGTGGCTGTCTTTTTTGACAGTTTGCAAATATAGTTTTCATATATGATTTTTGCAAATGATGATTGGAAACGGAAACAAACTCTGCTGGGGAGCAACTTGTATGGTATAGAATCATCCCTACAAAGTATAACACTGAAACGGATTTCATTTCCCTTTCCTTTTTTGAAGGTATAATTAGTTTCTTTCAAGAAAATGTATTATTTTGCTAACTTTTAAATAAAATATTAAGTAATGAAGTACAATATGCAATTAAACTTTCAATATTTGTCTAAAAAGTTGTTTTTGAGCTTTTTAGTCATCTTATTCGTTTTTTCAAATTTATTTGGGCAAGGAAATTATGACATTGTTATAAATGAATTTTTAGCGAGCAATAGCACTGATGCCACCGATAATTATGGCGAATACGAAGATTGGATTGAAATATATAACTATGGAAACACAACAATAGACATTGGTGGTTTGTATATCACAGACGATTTGACAGATTTGTTGTTGTGGCAAATTCCTGATAATCAGCCCGATTCTACAAGTATTTTACCCGGTGAATTTTTGGTTCTTTGGGCAGATAAAGACACGGAACAAGGAGTTTTACACATTAATCTGAAGCTTAGTACAAATGGCGAAGAGATTGCTATTGTAGAACATACATTAACAAATGACTATATTATCGACTCAAAAGTTTTTGGACTACAAGTAGTCGATGTTTCTTACGGCAGATTTCCTGATGGCTCTACCAACTGGGAAAGTTTTAATACAACTACTTTTGGCTTGTCAAATATTTCGAATTTAGGACCTCCACCGACAATTATTTCCGGAATTTATATAAACGAATTTCTTACAATCAACGACTCCAATATTGTTGATAATTATGGCGAACACGAAGATTGGATAGAGTTTTACAATGCTAGTTCTGATACTGTTGATTTGGGTGGTTTGTTTGTTACCGACAATTTGAGTGTTCTTAATTTATGGCAAATCCCGGATAATCAAAGCGATTCAACAACTATATTGCCCGGAGAATTTCTACTATTTTGGGCAGATAATAATATTGAGCAGGGAGTTTTGCATCTTAATTTTAAGCTTAGCGGAAATGGCGAGCAGATAGGTCTGATACAAATTATCAATAGTGATATTAACTATATCGACACATTAAGTTACGGAATTCAATATTCAGATTCGTCCTATGGAAGAACGCCCGATGGAGGTGCCAGTATGCAATATTTTGAAGAACCTACACCAAATTTCAGCAATATTATTGAAGTTATTCAAAATGTAGATTTACCTGCCGGCTGGAGTATTTTTTCAATTTACATGAATCCGGTTGAAGCTTCATTCGATTCTGTGTTTTCATCTATAGTTCAGAATGTTATTTTGGCGAAAAGTGAGACTGGATTGATTTATTGGCCCCTATATGGTATAAATGGAATTGGAGATTTCTCCCTTGGTCGTGGCTATCAAATTAACATGACAAATCAAGCAACTTTAAGTGTTTCCGGAGATTTGATAATTCCTGAAAACACAGTTGTATCTTTGAACTTTGGATGGAATATCATTGGATATTTGCGAACCAGTCCAATGTCGATAGAAACAATTTTTAATGGAATTACTAACAATGTGATTATCGTCAAAAGTGGAAGTGGTAGCATTTATTGGCCTCAATATAATGTGAATAGCATTGGAGATATGCACCCTGGACAAGGATATCAATTAAAAACACTTAATGCTGAAACTTTGATTTTTCCAGCTAATTGATTTTATAAGAATTATAAAAAAAATGCTGATTATTTGAATAATAATCAGCATTTTTTGTAAATGTCCAATATGAGATTAGCTATATTCCTCTAATATTTAAGGGGAGTTCTAAAAATAGTAAAATTCAAGCGTAAAAAATTTTAATAGCAGAGTTTACTTTTGTAAATGAGCATCTTAAAATTTTGAAGCAACGCAGGAGTTTGCATTTTTAGAAGTACCCTTAAAAAAGTTTCTCAGCCAAATCAACAACTCTGCAAGAATATCCCCATTCGTTATCGTACCAAGAAAGTATTTTTACTGTTTTCCCAACAACCATAGTTGATTGTGCATCAAAAATAGAGGAGTTTGTGTTGTGAATTATATCAACAGAAACAATTGGATCTTCAGTATATTCCAAAATTCCTTTCATTGGTCCTTCAGCAGCTTCTTTTATTGCGGCATTAATTTCTTCTACTGTAGTTTCAACTTTTAGGTTTGCAACCAAATCGACAAGCGAACCGGTAGGTGTTGGAATTCTAATTGCCATCCCGTCTAATTTTCCATTAAGTTCGGGAATAACTTTTCCAACTGCTTTTGCAGCACCTGTAGTTGTAGGAATTTGAGAAACAGCACAAGAACGAGCTCTTCTTAAATCGGAATGTGGCATGTCAAGAATTGCCTGATCGTTAGTATAGGCATGAATTGTAGTCATTAATCCGTTCTCAATTCCGAATTTGTCGTTCAACACTTTTGCAACAGGTGCCAAACAGTTTGTTGTGCAAGATGCGTTCGAAACACATTGGTCTTCTGGACGCAAGCTTTCGTCGTTCACTCCGAGAACAATCATATTATCAATTTTGTCTTTCGAAGGAACTGTTAAGATTACCTTTTTTGCTCCATTTTTCAGGTGATCGCCATATCCGCCTTTTGGACTTTCTTTCTCTCTAAAAATACCGGTCGATTCAACAACTACATCAGGTTTTTCGCCCCATGGAATGTTTATCGGACTTCTTTCAGCACTTACAATTATTTTCTTTCCATTTACAATAATGCCTTCATCATCAAAGGTAACCGTGCCTTCAAATTTACCTTGAGTAGAATCATATTTTAGCAAATGAGCTAAGGTTTTTGTGTTTGTAAGATCATTAATTCCTACTATATCAATGTTTGAACGTTCTAAAGCAATTTTAAAAACATTTCTTCCAATTCTTCCGAATCCATTTATTGCTAATTTAATCGCCATAATTTTTACTTTATTTGTTAAATAATCATTTTTAATCGGCTGCAAAATTATATAATTTTTTAAATTTTTTGGCAAAAACCTCAAAAGAAGGTTGTAAATTTTTACTGTGGAGTTGTTTTTAAAATGAAAACATATTGTTAAGTTTGCAGAAACCTAATAATATAGACTAAAATGTAATAGTATTTCTCATTTCAATTTATTTTGATAATTGACTATTGAAGTATTTTTAATATTAAACATTATGAATTTTATAAAACTATTAGTTTCCTTATTTATATTGATTTCAATTCAACAAAACTCTAATGGTCAAATGATTCTTCCTTCTTACTCTATTAGAATTCATTTAAGTCCAGAATGTTCAGATAGTATTAATGTTGAGTATTATAATGAAGAGTTTTTTATTGTTGATCACAGTAATGGTATTTTATTCAGAAGTAAAAAAACTGACACTATTTTTAAATCTATTAATTACAAATGGTACACTGATTCCTTTCGGCAACCCCCGTATAAAAAAGGTATTGTTTTAAAGAGCGACTCCATTGGTTTAATTGATTATTGGGCAAGCGAAATAGCTTACTTCTCGGATGTAGGAGAGTTTCTTGAGCGTTTTCGTTTCAAAACTAAATTTGGTCTTTTTGCAAGATATGTTGATTCTTGGTCTCTTAATTTTTATCAAAATCAAATTTTAAAATTTCCGCTTTTTCTGCCATTAGGAGTTTATGCCAGATTTCCTCTACGGTCGGGCAAATTTGGTAAGAAAATCTTCAATTATTACTCGAAAAGGAAACTGATGGGACGCTTCAACTATAATGGGGAATTGGAAAATTCTTTTGGTTATTATGAAGATATATATATATAAACAAAAAGGTTTTAGCCTATATTGATAAAGTTTCTTATTATACTGATTATAAAAATAAGAGAGTTTTTGTTGGCCAAGAAGCCTCTCCAATAATTCAGGTTTACGATTTCGATGGAAATTTTATCACAAAATTTGGGGAATCTCCACCTGAAATTAGTACTTGGTAATTGTAAATATATTATTGCTACAACTACTTATAATGGTTTGATAGTATAATTCCAATCTTCTCCATGAAATTCATGTTTATATATGTTAATTTTTTCGAAATCTGATTTAGATATTTTAATCCCTGTTTCATAG
>JABHKC010000075.1 GCA_018692315.1 Bacteroidota bacterium
GATAGTAACTTATTGGAAAAAAATATACATGAACTCCATTTTTATTTAAAAAATTAATGTTTTTTATCAAAGCTTGCATTTATCTGTATTACAGAATATTAACATCATTTTGCTTGTTTTTGTGAATTATGCAGGCTAAAATGGTCTAAATTTTTTAATTTTCTTAATAAAATAATCAATAACTATACTTCCATCATACATTTCTTTATGATAGAAAATATTAAATTCTAAAACAAGTTTCTTTCGCTTCTTTAAGAAAGTTTTTCGCATGGCAAAAAACATGTAATAAGCTTTAATTACTGCCCAAAAATTGCCAAACTCAAAACATACAAGGAATTTAACTGCTGCAATTTTATCAAAAATAAATCTACGAAACATAATTCCATTCAATCGTTCGGGCGGCAAATTTTTTAATAATAAGAACAAATTGTTTCGAAAATTTAAATAAGTTTTAAAAGGATTCACCTTAGATAAACTTGCACCACCAACATGATAAACCGTTGATTTTGAGGCAAACATTATTTTATAGCCCATGTTTTTCATTCTCCAGCAAAGATCAATTTCTTCCATATGAGCAAAAAAATCTTCATCTAAACCACCAATTTTTAAGTACAAATCCGATCGTACAAATAATGCTGCACCTGTTGCCCAGAAAATTTCAGTATCATTATCATATTGGCCTTGGTCTTGCTCAATTGAATCAAAAATTCTTCCACGACAAAACGGAAAGCCATACTTATCGATAAAACCACCTGCTGCACCAGCATATTCAAAATCTTTCTTTTTATTATACGCTTTGATTTTAGGCATTGCTGCTCCAATTGTTCTATCACTATCGAGCAATTTAATCACAGGATCAATCCAATTATCTGTAACTTCTACATCGGAATTTAGCAAAACAAAATACTCTGCATCAATTTGTTGTAAGCATTTGTTGTAACCACCGGCGAATCCGTAATTCTTATCTAAAACAATCGTTCTCAAATCAGGATAGTTTGTTTTCAAAAACTTTACAGATTCGTCGCTCGAACAATTGTCGGCTATAATAATTTCAACATCTTCATTATTAGAGTATTTCACAACAGAAGGAAGAAACTTTTCGAGCAATTTCTGTCCGTTCCAATTTAAAATTACGACTGCAATTTTTATCATTTTTTTGTTTCAAATTTACTCAGCAAAAATAGAATTTTCAAAATCATAATAGCGAAAATTTAAAATAGGGATATTAAATCCTTTCATTTTTTTTTAGAACTTTTGTTTAAAAAACAATACTAACATACATATATGACAGGACTATATTGGTATTTAATTCCCGTTCAATATTACATTTTCTGATTTTTATTATATTTGTAACAATAAATGAGTTTTTATGAAATAGAAAAAAAATAGAATTGCAAATAATAAGGAAGAAGTGAGTAAATGAAAAAAAACAATTAGATATTTATCAAAAGATGAAGATCAAAAATAAAATTATAATCTTTTCAATAATAGTATTATTTGGAAGTACTGTTAATTCTCAAACCAATATGATTGACAGCTTAATTAACCAAATTCAATATACTACAAATGATACTCTCAAAGTAAATTTATTATATAAAATAGGACGGAAATATTATAATTTATCCAATTTTGACAATGCTAAAATCTATACACAAAAATCACTCGAACTTTCAGAAAAAATGAAATTTCAAAAAGGAGTACAAGAAGCTCACTTTTTTTATGCAAATATTTATTATAAAGAGTCTTCTTTTGAAGCAGCTATCAATCATGCAAATATTTGTCTGAAAATGTGTAAAAGCAGAAATGATAAAGAAAGTGAGGCAAAATGCTTCAATCTACTTGGCATTACTAATAGAAAAAAAGGAGAATATAATAAATCATTAAGCTTCTATTTTAAGGCTTTACCTATTTGGGAAGAAGTCGGTAATAAACGAAAGATTGCTGTTCTCTTAAATAATATTGGCCTTATCTATTATTATATAGAAAAATATGTCGATGCCTTAAAATATTACAATGCATCTTTTAAAATATCCAAAGAGATTAATTATGAAAGTGGGAAATCAATTTATTATAATAATTGTGGTTTGGTGTTTCATAATCAGAAACAATACCAAAAAGCTCTTGAATATTTTGAAAACTCACTTCAAATCGAAAAAAAACAAGATGATAAATATGGAATTACAATCTGTTATGTTAATATTGGAGATATATACAGAGCTTTGGAAAACTATTCCAAAGCTTTAGATTATTATAATAATGCTTTACAAATCAGAAAAGAAGTTGCTAATATTTATGGAATATCAAGTGTAAATAATAGTATTGGTGAACTATATTTTTTGCAGAATAATTACACTAAAGCCAATGAGTATTTTATCAACAGTATTGAAAGCTCAAGAAATATTGATGCAAAAGATCTATTGAGAGAAGCATATAAGCAAATATCCGAAAGTTATTCCATGCAAAAAGATTATTCTAATGCTTATAAGTATTTTAAACTATTCAAAGAAATTAACGACAGTATTTTTTCTGAAGAAAACAATAAACAGATTTTGGAAATACAAACGAAGTACGAAACAGAAAAAAAAGAAAAAGAAAATGAAATACTAAAAGAAAAAGAAGAAAAAAACAATGAAATCATTGCACGAAAAGAAATGGAAAATAAAAATCAACTTTTATTGATTCTAATAGCATTTATTGGTTTAATTTTTGTTTCGATTTTTGCATATTTCCTATCTCGTTCAAATAAACATAAAAAAAAATCAAATGAGCTACTCTTAATACAGAATGAAGAGATTAATGTACAAAAAGAAGAGATCGAAGCTCAACGTGATCATTTGGAAGAATCTGAGAATTTAATAAAACAGAAAAACTCGAAATTAAAAATTGCAAATGCCACAAAGGATAAATTTTTTTCAATAATTGCCCACGATTTAAAAACCCCATTTAATTCTATTTTTGGTTTCTCAAGTTTGTTGAAAGATTCTTATGACGATTTCGATGAAAATGAAAAAAAATCGTTTATTGATAATATTGATAAAGCATCAAAAAGCGCATTCAACTTATTAGAAAATTTACTTATGTGGGCAATGTCTCAACAAGATTCCATTGAAATAGAAAAGATAGATGTAAACTTAAAACAATTTATTGATAATGCCATTTCGCCATATTTGCAAGGAGCCAAAAAGAAAAATATTGTATTCACAAATGCCGTTTCAGACGAAATTATTATGGCTTTAGACAAACAAACCATAAAAACTGTAATTGGAAATTTATTCAACAATGCTGTAAAATTCACACCTAATAAAGGAAAAATTACTATTGATGCAGTCATTGTTGAAAAATTCGTTGAAATAAAAATATCTGACACTGGGGTTGGTATTCCGCCAAAAGCACTTTCCAAAATTTTCAGAATAGATGAGAATCATACAACTTTGGGGACAAATAAAGAAAAAGGTACAGGTTTGGGTTTGTCGCTTTGCAAAGAATTTGTCGAAAAAAATGGAGGCAAAATTTGGGTAGAATCAAAAATAGAAATTGGTTCACAGTTTTACTTTACAATCCCCTATGGAGAATTGTGAGTTATAAAATTATAAATTATGGAAACCTCTAAAAATGCAAATTTCTTCGTTGTTTCGCAATTTTAAAATCCTCATTTACAATAGTAAACTCCGGTTTTCAAATTTCTTACGCCTTGAAATTTACTATTTTTATAAGTCCCCTTATGAATGATATCCAAATAATTATTAGATGATTATTGAATACAAATTAAATACATTAATAATTTTAATAATTATCTCTTTTGTGATGATTTCCATTTGTTCTATCGCTATCGAGCAATTTAACCACAGGAACAATCCAATTATCTATAACTTCTAAATCGGAATTTAACAAAACAAAATACTCTGCATCAATTTGTTGTAACCACCGGCGAATCTGTAATTCTTATCTAAAACAATCGTTCTCAAATCAGGATAGTTTGTTTTCAAAAACTTTACAGATTCGTCGCTCGAACAATTGTCGGCTATAATAATTTCAACATCCTCATTATTAGAGTATTCACAATAGAAGGAAGAAACTTTTAGAGCAATTTATATCTGTTCCAATTTAAAATTACGACTGTAATTTTTATCATTTTTTTGTTTCAAATTTATTCAACAAAAATAGAATTTTCAAAATAATAATAGCGAAAATTTAAAATAGGGATATTTAGTCCTTTCATTTTTTCTTAGAACTTTTGTATAAAAAACAATACTAACATACATATATGACCGGATTATATTAGTATTTAAATTCCCGTTCAATATTACATTTTCTGATTTTTATTATATTTGTGACTATAAATGAGTTTTTATGAAATGAAAAATATATAATTGTAAATAATCTACCACCATCTATCAACCAATGAAAAACTTAAACTACCTTCTGTTTTATGAAAAACCTTGACGAAACTACTAAAGAGCAACTTCTTCGAGAGAATTTACTTTTGAAAGAAAAAATTGCTTACTTAGAAAAAAACGAACTAAATATCCAAAAACACGAGCTGAGGGCAAACCAAAAAATTGAACAATCGCCCTTAACGCCTAATCAAAGTACAAAAGATTTTGACAAACCTGAACAATCTGATAAGCTTCAATCAGAATCAGAAAAAATGCACAACGATTTATTTGAAAAATCGAAAGATGCGATTTTAATTATTCATAATGAAAAATTTGTGGATTGTAATCCGGCTACAATCAATATGCTAGGATACAATAGCAAAGAAGAATTTCTAATGACACATCCCTCAGAATTGTCTCCTGAAAAACAAGCAGATGGAAAATTGTCATTTTCAAAAGCCAATGAAATGATGGAAATAGCCCATAAAAATGGCAATCATTGTTTCGAATGGTATCATAAAAAATCTAATGGTAAAGTTTTTCCTGTGGAAGTTATGCTTACGTCTATTTTAAATGACGAAAAAAAGAGAATTCTTCACACTATTTGGCGAGATATTTCTAATCGAAAAAAAGCTGAGGAAACAATAAAACAATCTGAAAAAAACTACAAAGATCTTTTTAATAATTTAAGTAATGCAATCTATATTATAGATAGAAAGGGTTGTTTTATTGATGTAAATCAAGGCGCTGTAGATATGTATGGCTATCCAAAGGAATTTTTTATTGGAAAAAACCCTGAATTTTTATCTGCTGTCGGAAAAAATGATTTGAAGAAGGTTATTGGATACATTAACGATTCGTTTAATGATAAGGCTCACCAGTTTGATTTTTGGGGATTAAGAAAAAATGGTGAAGTTTTTCCTAAGATTGTTCGTACACAAAAAGGGATTTATAAGGGTAAAGAAGTAGTAATTGCTTTTGGTATTGACATTACCGAACGAAAAAAGGTTGAAGTAGCACTTCAGAAAAGTGAACACAATTTAAGAACACTTTTTAATGCAATGACAGATATTGTATTCGAGATGGACAGCGAAGGCAGATACTTGAATATTGCACCAACTTCGCCAGAACTTATGTATAAACCAACGGAGGAGACAATCGGAAAAACCTTGCATGATATATTTCCAAAACAGAAAGCTGACATTTTTCTAGCTTTTATTAAAAGTTGTTTGAAAAAGAATCAAATTGAAACTATTGAATATGAACTAAAAATGGGTAACAAAACTCTATGGTTCGAGGGTAGAGCTACACCAAAAACAAAAAATAGTGTACTATATATTGCAAGAGACATTACAAAACGAATGTTAGCAGATGTTGAGTTGAAAGAGTTGAACAAAGAACTTTCAGCTCAAAATGAGGAATATCTGTCTTTGAACGAAGAATTATCTGATAGCCTGAATCAAATTCAGGAGATAAACAATAAACTCACAATTGCCAAAGAAAAAGCCGAAGAAAGCAACAGACTCATTACTGCTTTTATGCGAAACATAAGCCATGAAACACGAACACCAATGAACAGCATATTGGGATTTGCAAAACTTTTGGAAGAACCGGCACTTACCGGCAACCAACAACAAAAATATTTAAGCATAATTCAAGAAAATGGCAATCGAATGCTTAATACAATTTCAGATATTGTTAATATTTCTTTGATAGAAGCTGATCAGCAAAAAGTTAACCTTACTGAAACAAATATCAATCATGAAATAGAAAACATTTATAGCATTTTTGAATCGCAAGCATACGAAAAAGGAATACACCTCTTATATGTTAATTCTTTGCTAAGCGGTTCAGATAAAATATATACAGATAAGGATAAATTATCTATTATTTTATCGAACTTATTAAAAAATGCTATTAAATATACCAGTGCAGGAAACATTGATTTTGGGTATTTGAAGAAAAGAAATAATATTGAATTTTTCGTAAGAGATACCGGTATTGGTATCCAGAAAAATCAACAAAATAATATTTTTAAGCCTTTCGTTAAAGCAGATGTTGATGACAGTGCAGTTTTCGAAGGTTCAGGTCTGGGATTGGCTATTGCTAAGGCTTATGTGGAGATGTTAAAAGGTAAGATATGGGTTGAAAGTGATCTGAATAAAGGTTCAGATTTTTACTTCTCCATTCCAATAAATACTGAAAACTTTGAAAATACTAGAAACAAAAAAGAATATAAAAATAAAACCGTAAGTAATTCAAAAAATCTAAAAATTCTTATTGCTGAAGATGAAATATCAGCCAATATACATTTAAGTTTAATTACAGAAAAAATATGCAAAGAAGTATTTCAAGCGAAAACCGGTAGAGAAACCATAGATATTTGCCGCCAAAATCCTGATATTGATATAGTTCTAATGGATATCAGAATGCCAGATATTGATGGATACAAAGCCACTTCAATAATTCGTGAATTTAATAAGAATATAATCATAATTGCTCAGACAGCATATGCACTACCCGGAGACCGAAATAAAGCCATAGAAGCTGGATGTAATGATTATATAGCAAAACCAATTGATAAGCAAAAGCTGCTTAATATGATTGAAAAATATATGACACAAAAATAAAAAAATAGCAAAGAACAATTCTGACTTAAAATTAAAACTATAATTTAGTTGTTCGAGAACTAAGATTAAAGTGCATATTTCTCAATTGATGAATATAGAACTTTCTTGCTACAATGGAATAAATTAAATACAGATAATTAGTTTTTTTACAAAATACTAAGCAAAATATATGAATAAAATGAATCATAGCAAAGAGCAATTAATAGCAGAAAATAATCGCCTAAAAGCTAAGGTATCCGAACTAGAAAAGTCAAATATTGAACAGAAAAAAACCATAGATAAATTATCTGAAACTAATAGTGAATTTAATTTACTGAACCATAGATTGATACTTGCAGCTAAATCTGTAGAGGTTGGTATTTTTGATTTGAATTTAGATACAAAATCTTTGACGTGGAACGACGAAATGTATAAACTATTCGGAATTACACGCAAAGACTTCGATGGGAAATTAGATGATTGGCTGAAATATATTCATCAAAAAGATGTTGATAAATTTAGAAATATATTAATTCCGACCGATAAAAAAAACAACATCTTTTCGACTGAATATAGAATTATTCAAGCAAACGGAACTTTGCGATATTTAAATATTACTGCACAATTTACCTATGATAAAAACCAAAATCCAATCAATATAATTGGGGTAAATACAGATATTACAAAAAGAAAAAAAGCCGAAGCAAAACTTCATCAACAAAAAAAGTTTCTTCAACACATTATTGATTGTCTATCTCATCCGTTTCTGATAGTTAATGCAGATGATTATACAATTCAAATGGCCAATTTTGCAGCCGGAAACGATATAGAAATGAATAAAACAAAGTGTTTTGAAATATCTCATAGCTCAAATCTTGCCTGCAACCAAATTAAAGAATCTTGCACATTAGAAATAGTAAAGAACACTAAAAAATCGACAATTGTTGAACATATTCATTATGATAAATATGGCGCAAAAAGATTATCAGAAATTCATGCATATCCTTTATTTGATGAAAACGGAAAACTTGCACAAATTATTAAATACTGCATTGATATAACCGAAAGAAAAGAAATAGAAAGTGCTTTATACAATAGCGAGAAAAAATATAGAAACATAGTAGAAAATGCACAAGATATTATTTGGCAAATCAACCTAAAAGGAGAATTAGTATTTCTCAATAAATATGCCGAGAAAATCGCTGGAGAAAAAAGCGATAGTTTGAAAGGAAAGCATTACTCTGAATTAATAGACCCTTCTGATATAGATAGGATAAACAGAATACACATTGCAGTAATTCAAGGAGAAACAGTAGAATACAAGTTATGTACATATCCTAAAAAAGGTAAAGTTGTTTATTTAGAAATAAAAGCTACACCTATTTCCTCTAATGGCAAAATAGTAGGCACGCTTAATTTTGGAAGAAACATAAGTGAACGAAAAAAAGCAGAGGAGACTATAGAACGAAATTTAAAATATCAGAAACTAATTTCAACTATATCAACAAAATTTGTCAGAAATAATAATTTAGACCAATCAATCAATCATCTTTTGAAGCATATTGGAGAATATTCAAAAGCAAGTCGTGCATACGTTTTTTTACTTTCTGAGAATAGAAAAATAATTAGTAATACGCATGAATGGTGTGCAGATGGAGTAAGTCCTCAAATAGATTATCTTCAGGGATTATTAGTCAACGATTTCAATTGGACTATGAAAAAACTCTACAGGAATGAGACGATACATGTTGAAGATGTCTTAAAACTACCTGAAGACGCAAATCAAGAAAGAGAATCATTTATAGCTCAAGGAATTAAATCTCTTGTAATTTTACCATTAAATATTTTTGGCAATTTATTAGGCTTTATAGGTTTCGACAATGTTGAAGCTACTGAAGCATGGCCAAAAGAAACTATAAATATTCTTCAAATTTCATCAGAGATTTTAACCAACACAATTCATAGCAAAAATGCTGAAAATGAAATACGTACCAAGCACGAAAAATTTAAAAGTATTTTTGAATATGCTCCTGTAGGCATACTTATTATTGACGTTGAAGGAAATCCTAAAGAGATAAATAAAAGCGTTTTAAATATACTTGGTTCTCCATCGACCGAACAAACAAGAAATCTAAATATACATAAATTGGACAGGCTCAAAAAAACTGGATTTACTGCCGATTTTAGAACTTGTATAAGCTCAGTAAAAATTGTAAGAAATGAAAATGAATATATTACATTTTGGGGTAAAAAGCTCTTCATTCGATACACTTTGACACCAATAATAGACAATGAAAAAAGGATAAAAGAAGTTCAATGTTTTTTCGAAGATTTAACCGAACAAAAATATGCAGAAATTCAACTCAAAAAAAACAAAGATAAATTACAAAAACTGAATTTTGATCTGATTGAAAAAATCAATCAAGAAGTAGAAAAAAGTAGAGAGAAAGACCGAATGATGGTTGTTCAGTCTAAGCAAGCCGCAATGGGCGAAATGATTGGAAATATTGCTCACCAATGGAGACAGCCACTCAATGATATTGGATTGTATATTCAAAACCTCCAGGATGGTTTCGAATTTGAAGAAATTACTGTTGAAACCTTAAACGAAATTGTTGAAAAAACAATGAAGAAGTTAGACTATATGTCCCAAACTATCGACGATTTTCGAAACTTTTTCCATTCCGATAAAGAAAAAACAAACTTCTCTTTAACTAGAAATATTTTTAAAACGCTCACAATGACCGAAGCCACATTTAAGAATAATTCTATTGAACTAAAAAAAGATTTGGAAGAAGACCTGCTATTTTTAGGATTTCCTAACGAATTTTCACAAGCAATTCTTAATATTTTGAATAATGCAAAAGATGTATTGATAGAAAGAAAAATTGAAAATCCAATAATTGAAATAAAGTTATATAAACAAGCTAAAAAATCTGTCTTGAAAATTTACAATAATGGTGGTGAAATTCCAGATAATATTATTGACAAAATATTTGATCCTTACTTTACCACAAAAGGCGAACTTACTGGTACAGGATTAGGTTTATATATCTCAAAAACAATTATTGAAAGGAATATGCAAGGAAAATTATCAGTTTCTAATACAAAAGGCGGAGTTGAATTTATGATTGAATTGTAGGTTGTTAAGCAAAATTTCTGATTGTCAACACTTCAATACTTGTACTTGTAAATAAAATTTTTATACTTTTGAGCAATAAAATATTCTATAATCATATTATATTCAAAACTAATAATATTGAAAAATAGAAGAATAACCATAGAGTGTAACATTGATGCTAAACCTTGCCTATTTTGTTTTATTATGTTATGCTGTTAATTGTTATTTTTGTATTTCTAATTTGTAATCACTTATGAAAGAAAAATTGCTAAATATCTCCCTTCTATTTGTTGAAGACGAGGAAGAACCAAGGAAAAATATTGCAGATATACTTAAACGCCGTGTAGTTAGTTTTTTTGTTGCAGAAAATGCCGAAAAAGCACTTGATATATACGAAAAAAATAAGCCCGACATAGTTCTTACTGATATTCAAATGCCAGGAATGGATGGACTCCAAATGCTTGAAAAAATCAAAGAAAAGAATCCACAGGTAAAACTAATTGTAATGACTGCTTTTACAAATATTAATTATTTGTTAAAGTCGATTGATTTACAAGTCGATGGATATATTGTAAAACCTGTACGAAAAGCAAAACTTCTTTCAACTATAAAAAAACAGACTGAAATTATTTTTTCACAGCAAAAGCTAATCCTTCAAGAAAAAGAATTAGCTATAAGCGAAGAAAATTATCGCATCTTAACAGAAACTCTTGAAGATATTGTTGTCAGAATATCGATCACAGGCGAGATGTTATACGTAAGTCCTGCTGTTAAGAAATTTGCAGGATATTCTGCTGAGGAGGAAACCGGAAATCACGTATCAAAATATTTTGTATATCAGGAAGAGTTACAGAAAGGTCTTGAATTTATTGCAAAAGAAATATTAAGGAAAAATAGTGGTACTTTTGAGTTTCAGTTTCTTCCAGCAAACAAGAAACCATTTCCTGTAGAATTGAGTTATACACCACTTATAGCAAATAATAAAGTAATTGCATTTCAGGCTGTATTACGAAATATATCGAAAAGAAAAGAATCTGAAGAAGCCATTCGTAGTAAAAATTTGCAGCTACAAGAGCGAAATGAAGAATTAGATGCTTTTTCGCATACAGTTGCACACGATCTGATAAATCCGCTCAGCACTATAATGGGTTTTGCCGACCTTCTCATCGACCAAAACTATGAAATAACTGACAATGAAAGGTTGAAATACACAGATATAATTGCCCAAAATGCAAGAAAATCGCAACAAATAATTAATAGTTTACTACTTTTTGCAAGTGTAAGAAAATCTGAAATTTTGCTTGAAGAAATAGATATGGAAGCGATTGTAAACGAAGCATTAATTCGTTTATCTCCAATGATTAAAAGTAGTAAGGCAAAAATTACTAAACCCAAAGTTTGGCCTACACCTATTGGATTTGCACCCTGGATAGAAGAAGTTTTGGTAAATTATTTAAGCAATGCACTAAAATATGGAGGATCTCCCCCACTCATTGAAATTGGATTTGAAATAACAGAACCGCAAAATCTATCTAATAAAACAATACGCTTTTGGGTTAAAGACCAAGGTTTAGGAATTAGCCCCGAAAATCAAAAACTAATATTCAATAAATTTGAGCGACTTCATCAATTAAAAACCGAAGGTTACGGTTTAGGACTCTCAATTGTTCGCCGTATTATCGAAAAGTTAGGCGGAAAAGTTGGAGTAGAAAGTGAATCAGGCAATGGATCAATGTTTTATTTTACAATTCCCAGTAAAGTTTATACTAACAAAAATTCGGCAAAGAATCCGAAAATTACAAATAAAGAACCTGAGCTCTTATTGAAGAATCTAAAAATTCTAATAGTAGAAGACGAAAAATCATCGGAATTGCACCTAAGTTTGATTACAAAAAAAATAAGTCGAGAGATTTTAACTGCAAAGAATGGTATCGAAGCTGTTGAAATTTGTCGCACTAATCCAGATATTGATTTAATATTAATGGATATTAAAATGGCACTTATGAATGGTCATGCGGCAACAAGGACAATTCGAGAGTTTAACAAAGAAGTAATAATAATTGCTCAAACAGCATTTGCACTTCCGGGCGATAAGGAAGAAGCGATACGTGCCGGCTGTACAGATTATATTACAAAACCTTTAGATCCCGAAAAACTTTTTATGATGATATTCAAATATCTGGGAGATTAGAATAATTCCTTAGATATATTTAATGAATTTTACAATTTCAGTTGTACCAACGATTGTTATGCTCTGAAATTAATATTTCATAAAATTATAAAAACAAAAAAAGCCTGTTATTTAACAGGCTTTTAATTTCATTACAAAAGTTTAAGAATAATTATTATATTACTTTTACTTCTACTGCGTTTAATCCTTTTTTTCCTTCTTTCAATTCAAATTCTACTGTATCACCATCGTGAATTACGTCAATTAATCCAGACATGTGTACAAAGTATTCTTTTCCTGATCCTTCTTCACTAATGAATCCATATCCTTTAGATTCATTATAAAATTTTACTGTTCCTTTTTTCATTGTATTATTATAATTTTAAAAAATGCAAAGATATTGTAATTTTAACTTATACAAAACATTTTTCCTTTTTTTTAAAAAAAAATACAAACTGAATCCAAAAATTACAAAATAGATCTCAATTTACGGATTTGCTAGAAAACTTGCATAAACCGGCAAGGCATATTTTCCTGAAATTTATATTTCTTTAGAACCTGTAAAACCCACATTTACAACAGAAAAACCATTGCCATACATTGCATCGAAATGAGTAGTTCCAGCAAATATTTCTAATTTATTCTGTATGAAAGAAAAATTATAACTTGGCTCAAAATATGTCGAAAACTATTTTTATCCTTATAAATCTCATTTTTATCGTATAAATATTTCTTAATATCGCCATAAATGATAGTTCCTACAAGAAATTTAATAGGGATTTTCTCAATTTCGCACAAATTTCTAACTCAAAAATATGAGCTGTTGATTGGTCTTTAAAATCGAAATATTTTTTGTCTGCATTTCAAAAATAGTCTGAGATAGCAAGTGAAAAGGTTATAAAAGAGTACGAATAAAAAAATCAATTTCTTTAGGGGGCTTCTAAAAATAATAAATATTCACATAGGGTTTTTTAAAAAACCTTTGTCATATGGTAAACAAATAAATTTTTTGAAATGAAAAAAGTAGTATTCTTAATCATAATTTTAGCATTCATATTTTCGAAAGAAGTAATTTCAGCAGACGATAAAATTCAGGCATATTTCGACTATGCTATTTTCAATTCTGTTGAAAATGAACCATTTATTGAAACTTATTTATCAATAGTCGGCGAAAGTGTGATTTTTAAATTCAACGAAAATAAGAAATATCAGGCATCGGTAGAGATTGTTATTCTATTCAAACAAGGGGGAAAAATTATCGATTTTAGAAAATATAACTTGTTAAGTCCTGAAATTTCAGATACTTTGGAAGCAAAACCAACTTTCATTGATCAGCAAAGAATTTCGCTTCCTAACGGAATATACAATCTTGAATTTGAAATTTCTGATAACAACAAAAAAAGTTATAAACAAAAATATAATGACATAATAACTATTTCGCTACCCAAAAATGAAATTTCGTTTTCCGATATTCAATTCATAGAAAAGTATAGTGCCAATTCACAAATAAACAAATTCTCGAAAAGTGGTTACGATTTAGTACCTTTTGTTTCAAACTTTTATCCGAAAAGCATAAACAAGCTAATTTTTTATTGCGAGATTTATTATTCCAACAAGATTTTCACTAAAAATGAAAAGTACCTTTGTAAATATTTCATAGAATCTTACGAAACAAATGTAATATTGAGCGAATTCAATAGGTTTCAAAAGAAAGAAGCTAAAACAACAAATGTTGTCATTGGAGAATTTGTAATTGATAATCTTTCGACTGGGAATTACAATTTAGTGGTGCAAATAAGAAATAGCAAAAACGAAATAGTAGTCGAAAAAAAGAGCTTTTTTCAAAGAAGTAACCCGGGGGTTGCACTAAATTTAAATGACATTAATAGCTTAAACCTTGAAAATTCTTTTGTGAAAGAAATTACTAATGTAGAAACTCTTAATGAATATATCAATTGCTTATATCCAATATCTACGCCTAAGGAACGACAATTTTCAGAAAATGTAGTAGCAAAAAATAATATTGAGTACATGCAAAAATATTTTCATGATTTCTGGACGAAAAGAAATTCCATAGCTCCCGAGCAAGAATGGAAAATATATAAAGAAATTGTTGATTTAGTTAATAAATCGTACAGTACGCAAATTAAAATGGGGTACGAAACAGACCGTGGCAGAATTTATTTACAATACGGAACTCCGAATTCTATCGAAGTATTTCATCACGAACCAGATTCTTATCCTTATGAAATTTGGCATTATCATCAAGTCAATGTTCAGACAAATTGTTTCTTTCTCTTTTACAATCCACATTTAATGGGAAAAGAATTTTGGTTGCTACACTCAAATGTGATTGGAGAATATAATAATCCTGAATATGAAGGTAGTTTATCGAAAAGAAGTGATAGCTACGAAATTGATATTTTGGATAGATAATAACTAAAAATTATTTTGGTTTTCAATTTTAACCTGAATAAATGAACATCGAATACTGATTTCAATTTTCAAGAATTCCCAACCAAACCATCTCTACTTTTACATCAAAAACTCTATATCAAACAAAGGAATTTAGAGTTCCTCCCCTATCCTGCCAAATAGTCATAAGTAAAAAATGGCATATACTTTGAAAAGCGGCACGGCAAAATATTGATGTTTAATTAAATTTTAGATAAAATGCAAAAAGGCAAAATTGGAGTAACAACGGAGAACATTTTTCCTATTATTAAAAAATTCTTATATTCCGACCACGAAATTTTCTTACGTGAGTTAATCTCTAACGCAATTGATGCTACACAAAAACTTATAACTTTAGCATCTATTGGCGATTATAAAGGAGATTTGGGAGATACTAAAGTGCAGGTGATTCTCAATGAGAAGAAAAAGACATTACAAATTTCCGACAAAGGAATTGGTATGACTGCCGATGAAATTAATAAATTCATAAATCAGATTGCTTTTTCGAGTGCCGAAGAATTTCTTGAAAAATATAAAAAGGAAGCCAATGCAATAATTGGTCATTTTGGTTTAGGTTTTTATTCTGCTTTTATGGTTTCAGAAAAAGTTGAAATTCTGACAAAATCGCATAAAGAAAACTCACAAGCAGTAAAATGGTCTTGCGATGGTAGCCCTGAATATTCTCTCGAAAATATTGAAAAGGAAGAAGTTGGAACAGATATAGTTTTATATTTCGACAAAGATTCTCAAGAATTTGCCAACGAGCAAAAAATAAATGAATTACTGACAAAGTATTGCAAATTCTTGCCAGTAGATATTGCTTTCGGAAAAGAAAAAGAGTGGAAAGATGGCAAAGAAGAAATAACTGATAAAGATAAAGTTATAAACAATTCTAATCCTGCATGGACCAGAAAACCAGCGGATTTGAAAGATGAAGATTATAAATCCTTCTATAAAGAATTGTATCCAATGCAATTCGATGATCCACTGTTCAACATACATTTAAATGTGGATTATCCATTCAACCTAACTGGGATTTTATATTTTCCAAAAATAAAGAAAAACATAGAAATACAGAAAAACAAAATTCAACTTTATTGCAATCAGGTATTTGTAACTGACTCTGTTGAAGGAATTGTACCCGAATTTCTTACATTGCTTCATGGTGTATTAGACTCGCCGGATATTCCTCTAAACGTTTCAAGAAGCTTTTTACAAAGCGATTCTAATGTTAAAAAAATCTCAAGTCATATTACCAAAAAAGTTGCTGACAAATTAGCCGATATTTTTAAAGAAAAAAGAGACGACTTTGAAAAGAAATGGGACGATTTGAAATTATTCATTGTGTACGGAATGTTGTCTGAAGAGAAATTCTATGAAAAAGCTGAGAATTTCGCCTTATTCAAAAATACCGATGGAAAATATTTTACTTTTGATGAATACAAAAAAGTAATTGGCGAAAATCAAAAAGACAAAGACAAAAAATTAGTATATCTTTATACATCAAATGCTGAAGAGCAATACAGTTACATAGAAGCGGCAAAATTGAAAGGCTACGATGTACTTGTTCTTGACGGACAACTTGACTCTCATTTCATAAATCATTTGGAAACAAAATTTAAGGACAGTTCGTTTGCACGTGTCGATGCCGATACTGTTGACAATCTTATTAAAAAAGATGAAAAACCAGCTTCAAGTATTTCTTTTGACCAACAAACAGATTTAACACCGGTATTTCAATCTCAATTGCCAAAAGAGAAAATTAATTTTATTGTAAACTACGAAGATTTGGGAGAAAAGAATAATCCTATTTTTATCACTCAAAACGAGTTTATGAGAAGGATGAAGGATATGTCGGCTACCGGTGGTGGTGGAATGAATTTCTATGGAGAATTGCCAGATAGCTTCAATCTTGTTGTAAATTCTAATCATCCGCTTGTAACTAAAATTATGGCTGAAAAAGATGATTCTCTCGGGAATGAGATTTCTGATATTAATTCAAAAATCAAACCTCTTGAAGAAGATAAAACTGCTTTAGAAGCTCTTAAAAAAGATAAAAAGGAAGAAGAAATTCCTCAAGAAGAGAAAGATAAATTAGAAGACACAGAAAAGAAAATCTCTACATTTAAGAAAGAAAAAGACGATCTTCTCACAAAATATGGAAAAGACAATAAATTGGTAAAACAACTGATAGATCTTGCTCTACTTGCAAACGGAATGTTGAAAGGCGAAGAGCTTACAAAATTTGTAAAACGAAGTGTTGAATTAATCAAATAGTTATTTTGATTTTCACTTCAACGAAAGTTGTATATACAAAAATGGCTGGAATTAAATTATTCCAGCCTTTTTTTTTTGTGATTGAATTCTGATTATTTATTTAAAAATATTTGCTTAGAATATGTGCCTTCTTTGGTTATCAGTTTTATCAAATATGTTCCGTTTGATAAGTTTGAAAGATCAATTGTTGTATTATCATTTTTAACTGAATGGTATGCAACTTTTTCTCCAAGAATATTATAGATATAAATTTCTGAATTTCTAATGTTTTCAATATTAAGCAAACCATTTGTTGGATTTGGATAAATATTAATTCCTGAATTTTCAAAATCAGAAATTGCCGAAAGATCAGAAATATCAACACTTGCAATTTGCACACAACCCAATGAATCTGTAACTATAACAGTATATGTGCCTTCCTGAAGGTCTGTGGCTGTTTCAGTGGTTTGATTATTAGAGTCATCCCATTGGTATGTAAATGGTGGAGTTCCTCCAGTAACAGTAACTGTTGCTGAACCAAATACTCCAATCTCTGTAATATTTGTAGCTTCAGTTGCTAAACTCATACTGCACAAATCTTCAATTTCAAATTGTGTTGCCATGAAGATATCTTTATTATCATCATTTTGAACAAAAACGATAAGTTTACAATTGGCAATATCAATTTGTGAAGGAATTTGATAAGTAAAACTTAATGGGACAATATCTCCATCTGATGGATTATTTAGGTTTGTGCCAAATTCTCCCGGAAACATATTTCTCATTACGTCAGGGAAGGAAATTTCGCCATTAGTACCTGGAGCAGAAGTGTATTCTACATCCTCTACTAAAACAGCATGAGCGATGATTGTACCATTGTCAAAATTGGTATAAGCTTCAAAGGATAAGTCAATTTGCAATTCTGAGTCAATAAAATCTGCAGTTCCTGTGATATTTAAAAACCCAAATCGCATATATTCAGCATCAATTTTGTCTTGTGTTACAACACTTGGCAAACCTTGATCAATATTACCAGAAATAACACAATTTGGAACTCCGGATACATCATAGTAATCTACTCTGGCATTTCCTAAACCATTATTATCGTTAAAATCGTACATTGGGTCAGTACCAGGCCAAGAAGTATGGTAAGCAATGTGCGTTACTTTATCAATATTCTGTGCATTTGTAATTAAAGCATCCAAAGCAGGATTTTGACTGGCACATGGTCCACAAGAAGCTTGAGTAAAATGCTCAATTAAAACAAGTCTTTGAGATGTATTACTTAAATTAAATGCTGTTTGATAACCACTATTATTATCAAGATCAGCATCATAAGCTAAGGCAGTAGTAACAGTAATGCTATATTCGCCAACTACAGATAAATCTGCTGTTTGAGCAAAAGAAAAACTTGCTGTTTCTCCGTAAGTCAAACTTCCGGTAAAAGTTTCTGTAACCGCAGTAGCTCCATTAATTTCATAACTAATTGGAAATCCAGAAATTGTTTCAGTACCATAATTTTTAATCTCAACTGAAATTGTTTCAGTGTTTGTTAAACCAACTCCAGTAATAGGTGATACAAAACCTACAACAGCAACATCAAAAGAATCAACAACGGTTGACAAATCATAACCAAAAATTGTAGTATTTTGAATTAATCCACCTATAGTTGTAGTCCCTGGAACAATATTGCTTTGAATAAATAATCCACCTCCTAATCCAGAGGATAAACCTAAATCTACTAAAGCATCTGTCATAATTCCTGTTTGCATACCGGTAGCAATATCTATTTGTTTTAATTCAGCCACTCCATCACCGGAATTTGCAGAAATTACCCAAAGATATGGTCCACCAATAGACTCATTATCAAATGCAGAACCGTAAGTAGAGGCGCAACCATGTGTTGCTGAAGGAATTGTATTTATAATAGATCCTGTTCTGCTAACCAAATTCATATCAGTTGACCAATTTCCAACCCAAAATCCATTATTAACATTATCATAAGCAATATGTCGTACCTCGGCTGGAGCACAACTGATACTGCTAATAAGAGTTTGTGCGCCAAAATCCATTTCATAAATTGTAGTACCGGCACTTCCTCCATAAAAATATGTTCCATCGTAAGCTAGATCACGCAATCCACTCGCACCGGAAATTGTAAATCCACCAACATAAACTCCATTCATGTCGTATTTAAAAATAGAATCTCCATTCCACTGAGTAGTGTAGAAAAAACTACCATCGGTTTCGGCACCTGCTTGAGGAGAATGTGCAGGATCGGTTGGGAAATTGAACTGCACGTTCCATGATTTTGCACTATTGCTGACTTGAACCGGAGGCTTGGGGTTAGCAATTGTCATTGTTGTCTCATCATATTCTCCAACTATAATTCTTTCACCAATTTGCTGAGAAAAAACAGAAAGTGAGAATAAAGAAATTAATAAAAATAAATACACTTTTTTCATACTTTTTTAATTTAAGTTAATAATATTGAGTGAATATTTAGAAATATTTATAAGCTTCATTTTTTAAAAAATCTATTGCCAATCTTGCTGGCAAATGTTTTATATTTATCTGGCTTTCAAGAATTTCCTTGCTCAACTCTATTGCCGGACTGTTTGGTTTAACTTTCAGGGCAAAAGTGTTTATTTGTTTCACGATACTTTCGCGTGCATTAATCACAATTTCCCATGCTTTTACAGAAACATACAATTGCTGAGAAAGATTATGTTCAAATTCCGCTCTTATGTTTCTCAATAATTCGTTCTGAAGTTGCTGATTTGTCTTTCCTGTTATGCTAACTCTAACTATCAATGTTTCAGGAGAAACACGTTCTAACAAAAGAATTAGCCGCTCATAAGCCTGCAATTTTACTGGTGTTACAATTTTCTGATTTTCAAGTTTTAATTCGAATCTGCTTCTTTTCTCAAAATTATCTAATTGAGCTTTCAATATAAAATATGCTGTTAGAAAGACAATTATGGAAGGTAGAATATATTTAAGAATTTCTAAAAATGTTTCCATTCACCTGAAAGAATTTTGTTTTTATTTTTGTAAACGCAAATGATAGCCTATTATTAATTATCAATTTTTGAAAAATCTACAAAGTTTTCACCTGAAAAGTCATTTGGAATAGATTTAGTTGCTGAAGTATATAATAACAATCGCATTGTATCTTTGCCAATAAATTTAACAATTCCGTTGGTAACAGCCTCGGAAACATTTCTGTCATCCTCTTGATACAAATGAAATTTAATAGGATCGGTAGAATAATCAAATTTATATTTCAATAATATTTGTTCTTTTTCATTTGCCTTATTTTCGGCAGATTGATTCCCAACAAATACATTATAAAAACCATCTTCAGAAAATTGGATTACTACTGATTCGCCTTGGTTATTTGAACGATGCCATTTCCCAATATGCAAATTATTCTGTTCTGAACAACTAGCACAAAAGACAAAAAGTCCTAAAATAATTAAATACCTTTGTTTAAAATGTATCATATTTTATTCAATATTTTCATCAAAAATAATTGTACAAGTATAGATATTATACTTTGTAAAACCTAATATAATAGTTTTTTGTTGGCTCTTAAAAATAGGTAAAAACAAAAGTTTAATAAATTCACAAATCATACAAAACTGAATTCCCTCTATCAGAATAAAATTTTACCATTTTATATAATTGTAATTCGATATAAGTTGATTTTTAAAATATCTAAAGTTTCCTTAATTTTTCAATTCAAAACTTCTCTACGCTACAATTAACAAAGCATAACGAATTTTCAGAAGTGGAAGTTACCTTTTTATAAAAAGGAGTCTCAATAATTGTATATTTACTTGACTAAAAA
>JABHKC010000076.1 GCA_018692315.1 Bacteroidota bacterium
TCAGTGGCTTAGCCCAACATGATTTAAAACTCAATTGAGCGGAAGTATCCATACATTATAGCTTCAAAAAAAATGCGAAAAAAATATCAACTTTTTCGCATTTTTTTTTGGCTCAACTGAGCCTTAAATCCTATGATGTTACCAACAAAGAAGTTGATGAATCTTTTTCCAAATCTATCAATAGCGACCCAACTCCAACTGTTTTATTTTTATTTTTAATATAGCTATTCACTTCTTCAAGATCGACAAATTTTATTGAATTATTATCTGACTTTAATCCTTTAACATTATCTCCAAAGTCTCTAATCCAATTTAAGATTGATACATTACTTACGTCTAAAATTCGACCTATTGAACGAAATCCTAAACCCTCTAAATACAGTTGTAATGCCTTTCTTTTGGTTGCTCTTGAATATTCTCCAGAACGATTTTCAACTGTGTAGTTATAGCCACATTCTTTGCATTTGTATCTTTGTAAACCCTTTGCAAATCCATTTTTCACTCTATCTGTGCAATTACATTTTAAACATTTCATAATTTTTTTTAGACAAAGATAATAAATCAATACTAATTTAGCAATGCCCATTTGTTAAATAAATATTATAATTGCTTGTTTAAATATTACAGCAAAATAGTAATCAGAAACTAATCAGTGTACACAAAAGCAATAGTTTAAACGGATGAAAAAAATCACACCTTAAACATCTGTCCGAAATTTGGGGAGTATTATAGTAATTGGTGGATGCCCCTTATACAACAAAAAGTTTCAGCTTACTATTAATACAGATATCTGTGGCAATCGGTACAAATGGACGTCTTCCATTCTTCTTCTATATCAACAGGATGTATAAAATCCAGTGAATCATCAAAGGGAACGGAAACTAGATTTTCATTCAATCCTTGTTGTAAGATGGTATGACATAGATTGCAATCCCTTCGAATTAACTTTCCATTTTCTGCTTTATGATTGCCATCGTGACACCTGAAACAGCCATTGTATTCAACGTGTCCAAGATGATTTGGATAAGTATCCCAACTGGATCCCATTTTCGGGAAGTTATTCGCAGTATATGCATCTATTATTCCTTGTATGCTATGTTTGATTAATTGCTGTTGGTGAGCAAAAAATTCAGGGTAATTATTTCTGCACGATTCATTAATTGCATTTGCAATAATTGCCCGAGCCGTATCATAGTTGTCATAGGAATCAGTAAATAGCTCCATTGCTATTTTCTTTATCTCTGGAATATCAGATGATATATCACCTTTAGATATTGCATTATCAATATAATCTTGAGGTGTCAAAAACTGATGTGATGGCCTATTATGACAATCCATGCAGTCCATTGTTCTGGGAGAGCTGGTGTTTATAGTCTCTTCATCCATAGGATCTTCTATGTCATTATATACTGTAGTATCACCAGTTTCCAAATTAATGTATTTTACCCATCCGATATATTCACGGTCTGGAGTTGATTCAATGTATTCTATTTTAATATTTCTGTTTATATGCCAGTGAATTCCCTCGCTATTTCCTTGTGAGCCATGTGATGGACCGATTTTCATTAAATATGAAATATTCCATTGCGTATTGAGGCTATCCGCTAAATAATGAATCTCGTTACGAATTCGATTAGGATAAAATTTCTCAGGCCAGTGACACTGTTCGCAAGTTTCCCGGGCAGGTCTAAGGCTGGTTATTGGAGTTGGAATGGGTTTTGGGTATTTGTCGAATAAAACTGCATAAACCTGATATAATCCTGACATCTTCGATTTAACATACCAATCGGCACCTGGGCCAACATGACATTCAACACATTTCACGTGAGCATGAGCAGAAGTTTGATATGTAGAATATTCAGGTTCCATAACCTGATGGCAGAGCCCTCCACAAAATCGATTTGATTCAGTATAATGGAAAGCTTCATAACTGCCAATACTTGTTAAAATCAGGAATAATATTGTTCCTACAACAAATATTATTGCAGCGTTTCTGTGCTTAGGGTTATTCATATCAATAACCATATGTGTAGGAGTTATTTCAGATTTGCCTTGTTTGATTTTTCGCACTCTCATTAACATGCCAATAGGAATCAAAACAAGACCAAGAATGAGAAGTCCGGGGAATAACATATATAATAGTAAACCAATATAAGTTCCACCATCCATAAAAAAGGATGTGAGTATATAAATAAATAGAATTAGTAAAAGACTAATAGCAGTAATTATTGTTCCTACATAGGAAGTTCGATTGTAATAGGATTCTGGTAATTTCATAGTTATTTGTAGTTTAGTTTAGTAATTTAATTTTCATATAATTCATTATTATTTAGATTGATATACTTTTCAAAATATCTCAGAAACCGGCGTTTTATTATTGCCACTTCCATTCGTAATATTAGTATGTGCAATGTTTCTTATCATACCGTTGAAAATAAAAAAGTGAAAAGGTAAAGTTATTCCCCAATACATTCTACCAAATACACCCTTAGGTCGGAAAGTAGCAATTTGATGTAATACATTGTTCTGATCAATTTTAAACTCAAGCCAAGCTTCACCTGGAAGTTTCATTTCAGCAAAGAGTAAAAGTCTATTTTCTTGTCTGCTATCGTAAATAACACGCCAGAAATCAATGGCAGCACCTACATGAATATCAGTAGGATGCTTCCTCCCCCTTGAGAGTCCTACACCACCTACCAATCGGTCGAAAAATCCTCTGATTTTCCATAGCCAGGTAGCATAATACCAGCCTCTTTCACCGCCTATTGACCAGATATTCTCAACAACTTGTTCTGGGTTTTCGACTTTAATTGACTTTCTGTCCATATAACAACCAAACTGTGGAACTTCAATATGCTCTGAAAGCTTTAAACTCAAATTTGAATCGTGTACTGGATCTTTCCAACTTGATATTACCATATTTTGTTTAATCTTAACAAAAGCACTCTCTATGGCCTCTTTGTAAGAAATGGGATGAATATCAAGAAGCTTTTCAAGATCATTATTTTTACAAACTACCTCATGTTTCATGCTTTGAACCAGATTGGTGGCTAAGCGAAAAGTGGTGGATGTAATAAAGAAAAGCCAGTAAGAAGAAAAGCGAGTTGTCATAATTGGGACTGTAATAATTCTTCGTTTTAATTTTCTTACACTGGCATATTGCAATAACATTTCCTTGTAGGTAAGGATCTCAGGTCCACCAATATCAAACGATTGGTTCATGCACTTTTCATTAAAAAGGACTTTTGAAAGATAAGAACTTATGTCTCTAATGGCTATAGGTTGAGATCTCGTAAGTACCCATTTGGGAGTTATCATCAAGGGTAATTTTTCAACTATATCTCGTATAATCTCAAAAGATGCACTTCCGGATCCAACAATAATTCCTGTTCGCAATACCGTAATATTGTAATTTCCTGAAACAAGGATTTTTTCGACATTTTTTCTTGAAGCAAGATGATTTGAAAGTTCAGCTTGATTTACAATTCCGCTAAGATAGATTACATGCTTTGCACTTGTACGATTAATATAATCCCTGAAATGCAGTGCACAGCTCGATTCAAGATTGTAAAAACTGTTGGCAGAAGCTTCCATTGAATGTATTAGGTAATAGGCTGCATCAATATCAAGTGGTAAAACTTTTAAAGACTGAGGGTCTAAAAAATCTACTTCAATAATTTCTACCTTTTGTAAAATACTTGAACTTACATCAAGTCTTCTTTTATCTCGAACACAGCATATGACTTTATAATCCAGATTTATTAGAACAATCAATAGTCTTCTTGCTACATATCCTGTAGCTCCTGTTAATAATATCCTCATTAGTTTTTCAGCTCTTTATAATTGTTATTTTTATGTCTTGGAATTGTCTTTTTTTTGAGTTTTGTTTGATTTTAGAGATTCCCTGTTTATTTTCCTTCTCCTTCCAAAACCCTCGAATTATTAAAATAAATCGGTAAATCCTACCTAATAAACCCAGCAAATTCAGTAATAATTTCGTAATTTCATCTTTATTAATTTATAAAATATGTAAAGATAAAAAAAGAAATGAATTTCTGTAATGAATGGTCTGAAATATTTAGCAAAATGCAAAAAATGCTTTGGGCGAGCAATCAAAATTGAAAAACTCTCAAATGAAAATAATCAATTTCAACATTTACATGAAATTCAGAAAACAAACCAGATATTTAGTTTCCTCCCAAAATCCGCAAATTATTAAAAACAAATAAGCCAAATCCTTCACTATAAGTCTGCTGGCTTGGGTTTAGTTCAATCCCGATTTTTCATCGGGATTCAGTAATTTTATGCTGTTTTTATATTCTTAAGAGTTATCACCAGTATTTATTTTTTCAAATAATAGTGTTTCATCTTGAGATATTTGTTTTATCATCATTAATGTCAATATAGCTGCAATAATGTCCAAAAAGTCCGAAACCATATAGGCTTGAGTGGAAGTTATCATTTGTTCAATTGTATCATCTTTGAAGATTGATTTAAGAGCAAATTGTCCAACATAGTTTGCTATTAAAAACAGTGCCAACCAAAATTCAAGAATTGTCTGTTTTGAAGCCGACTTATATTCAGGAAGTATCTCTGTCAATATATTTCTTGTCTTCTTTACAATTTCTTTTGTTATTTTATAAGGTCTATAAAGGCTAACTATTGGAATACAGAAACTCCAAACTGCCATAGTTTCAGAATATTCGAGGTTTATAACCGGAATTCTGTGGAGATTTCCGTACGCTCGCCTAAACCAGTTAAGAAATAACACTATTGAGACAATGTATAATCCAGATTGTAGTATGCCAATTACGCCCACTATTAAGTCATTAAATTCCGCTTCTTGGTAGCAATAAATTCCACCATCTCTTATCCTTTCAAGTAAATCAAATTCATAATAACCCAATATAACTGCAATTAGATTCACGATACAAATCCCCCAAAAAATATTAATTATCAGTTTTGCCCTTCTTGAATTGTCTTATAATTCAATTCTGTCAGTATCTTGGTTTTGTATATGTTCCATATTATTGTTTATATTAGTGGTTGGAGTAGAGCCTGATAGCCTATTCATATTTTTTCCCACAAAAAAAAGAAAATTATTGAGTCCTAATAAAATTAATTATCAATATTTCGGCAAGATTGACAAAAAGAAGTACATTTGCAGAAAACAATTTGGAATGGTTAAAATTGGTGTTTTAGGAGCAGGCTTTTTAGGAAGAATTCATATTAATCTTCTAAAAAAAATTGCAGATTTCGAACTTGTTGGTTTTTACGACCCCGATAAAAAAAATACTGAAAAAGCTATCAGTGAATATAATGTCAAATCCTTCGAATCTATTGATAGTCTGTTAGATGCAGTAGATGCAATTGATATTGTAACTCCAACCGTTTCGCATTACGATTGTGCAGTGAAAGCTTTAAAAATGTCGAAACATATTTTCATCGAAAAGCCAATTACAAACACATTAGACGAAGCGGCCAGCCTTCTGAAACTCACAAAGGAAGCCGGAATAATTGTACAGGTTGGACATGTCGAAAGGTTTAATCCGGCATTTATTGCTGCCAAACCCTACCTCAAAAATCCGATGTTCATAGAATCGCACCGATTGGCACAATTCAATCCTCGCGGCACGGACGTTCCTGTAGTTCTGGATCTTATGATTCACGATATTGATATTGTTTTGAGCCTGGTTAAATCTAACATAAAACGAATAAGTGCAAATGGTTTGGCGGTTTTGAGCAATACTCCAGACATTGCAAGTGCAAGAATAGAATTTACTAATGGTTGTGTTGCAAACCTTACAGCAAGCCGTATTTCGATGAATAATATGCGTAGAAGCAGATTATTTCAAAAAGATGCCTTCATATCATTAGATTTTTTGAACAAAAAAACTGAGGTTTTTATGATTAAGAAAAAAAATGGCAATAAAACCAATACTTTTCATATGAATATTGACCTTGGGAACGACAAAGGTGAGAAAATCATTTATATTGAGAAGCCCAAAATTATTGAAAATAATGCCATAGAAGATGAGTTAATTGGCTTTTATTCAGCTATTAAAAACAAAACTACTCCTTTGGTTTCTATAGATGATGGTTATTCTGCTCTAAACATCGCACATTCTATTCTCGACAAAGTTAAGTCTTTTGAGGATTTGAAGATTTGAGCATTTGGAGGAAGCATTTTTTAATAATCAAATTGTGAGCTAATATAGCAGCGTATAGAATTTTAATTTGAAAAGTATTTTTATTCGTTATTTGTAAAATAAATAGTGATTATGGAAAGTAGGAATTTGATTTTAGAATTTAGCTTTAAACCTGAAACAACGATTTTAGATAATTTGAAAAGTATCAGCAATATTTTTCAAAAACAATAATCACTTCAAATCACAAATGTTGACAAATCCCAATATCATGATTTATAATACTCACATTCACATTTTTAAAACAGAAGATATTCCTGTTAAATTTCTTCCCTTGAAGTTGGTTAGATTTTTTGCGTCAAAATCAGGCTCGTTTTTTGCCTCCAAAATCCTGAACAATATAAATCCATTCTCAAACAAAGACATTTTCGATAGATACAAAAAATTTATGAGTATTGGGAATTTAGATTCGCAAGAAGCAATTTTTGACGAATGCCAGAAATTTTATCCCCCCGATACAAAATTTGTGGTTTTGCCCATGGATATGGCATTTATGGAAGCCGGAAAAGTTATCAGACCATATGAAAACCAAATTGAAGAACTTGCAAAACTTGCACAAAAAAATGAAAAAATTCTTCCATTTCTCCATATTGACCCTCGACGAAAAGGAATTTTCGATTTTCTGAAAAAGTGTGTCGAAGATTGGAATTTTAAAGGTATAAAACTTTATCCACCGCTTGGCTATTTTCCTTACGATAAAAGACTGTATCCTATTTATGAATATTGCGAAAACAACAATCTGCCGGTAATTAGCCATTGCAGTCCGTACAATTCTGTGCATTTCAGAGGAAAAAAAGAAAACTTGTTTAAATTGCTTTCTGAAGCTAAAATCAAGATTGAGACGGAAGGGAAAAACAATAAAGAATTATGTTATTATTTTGCCCATCCGAAAAACTACGAATATGTTTTAAAAGATTTCATGAAACTTAAAATAAACCTTGCTCATTTTGGCTCAGACTATTTTTGGGACAGGTTTTTAGATTCGCCTAAAGAGAAAGAAAATTGGTTTTCGATAATCAGAAATATGATAGTTGAATATGAAAATTTATATACAGACACCTCATTTACTCTGAATAATCAGAACTACTTTTCTTTATTTAAAGTTTTGTTGGCAAACCAAAAAATAAGAGATAAAATTTTGTTTGGCTCCGACTATTACATGGTTGAAACTCAAACGAATGAGAGAAGGTTTAGTTTAGATTTACGAGCCTTCATAGGGGAGAATAATTTTAATATTATAGCACGAAAAAATCCAAAAAGGTTTTTAGGCATAAAATAAAAGTGAATAAAGAATAAATGAAATTGCGAATTTTCTTTTTAGTGAAATATTCATTTTTTTGGATATTTTATTTCATAATAATGAAAGCCATTTTTTTGGCATACAATTATTCACTTACAGCTGAATTGCCTGTAAACGACATTTTTCTGATTTTTTACCATGGCTTAAAAATTGATTTTTCTACCATTGGCTATTTTCTAATATTCCCAAGTTTACTGATAATATTTTCAGTAGTTTTTTCTAATATTCATTTCTTAAAAATCATAAAAATATATAGCTTGCTGCTGATAATTCTGGCAACCATTCTCACAGTTATCGATATGGAATTGTATAGAAACTGGGGTTTCAGACTCGACAAAACGCCCCTGCAATACATTTCAAATCCGAAAGAAATGATGGCTTCAACTGATTTGTTGTTAGTAATACTTTTAAGTTTGGCAACAATTTTCATTAGCTTTATATTTATACTGATTTACAATAAATTACATAAGGCAAAAATTGCAAAAGTTAAAGTAAGAAAGACACTAAATATAACGTTATTGATAATCATTTTCTTCAGTCTGATAATCCCAATTCGAGGAGGCTTTGGCGTTTCTACTATGAATATTGGAAGCGTATATTTTCATAAAAACCTTTACGCAAACCATGCAGCAATAAATTTGGTTTGGAATGTAATCTACTCTCTTACAAAAACTTCCGATCTAAATTCCTTTAAGTTCTTTGAACCAAAAAAAGCAACAGAGATTTTTGAAAAACTTCATTCCAATAATGACATTGATGAAAAAATTACAAACTCAAAAAATCCAAATATTATCATAATTATTTTAGAAAGCTTCAGTTCTAAAATAATTGAACCATTAGGTGGAAAACGTGGAGTTACTCCTAATTT
Organism: Bacteroidota bacterium; assembly: GCA_018692315.1. Lineage (NCBI taxonomy): Bacteria > Pseudomonadati > Bacteroidota > Bacteroidota bacterium. Next base: position 8,375 of record JABHKC010000076.1, read on the forward strand.
GAATAAATTGTGCAACGAAGGGATATTGTTCAATAATTTTTATGCTTCGGGCGACAGATCTGATAAAGGAATTGTATCAATTTTGAGTGGTTTTCCGGCTCAACCGACTAATTCAATAATTAAATTTGCAAACAAAACACAAAACCTTCCATTCTTGAGTAAAGATTTAAAAAAAGTTGGATATAAATCAACATTTTATTATGGTGGCGACTTGAATTTTGCAAATATGCGATCATATTTTGTGAATGGGGAATTCGATGAAATTATAGACAAATCCAGTTTCAGAAAAAAGGACAACAATTCTAAATGGGGAGTTCATGATCATATTGTTTTCGATAAATTATATAAAGATATTGTTAGTTCAAAAACTCAATTCTTTAAAGTGATTTTCACTTTGAGTAGCCACGAACCATTCGATGTTCCATTAAAATCGGAATTTGATGGCGAAGATGAGGGTAGCCGTTTTTTAAATTCAGCCAATTACACAGACAGATTTTTAGGAAATTTTATCAATAAACTAAAACAAACTGAAAAGTGGGATAATACACTTATAGCAATAGTTTCCGACCATGGAAGCAGATTGCCGAACAATACGCAATACTATGAATTGGAAAAGTTCAAAATACCTTTTCTATTGATAGGAGGAGCTATCACTAAAGCATCGACTGTAGTTTCAACAATAGCCTCTCAGACCGATATTCCAAAAATAATTTTGAATCAACTTGAAATTCCTTCAGAGAAATATTTGTTTAGCAAAAGCTTTTTTAATACCGATCCTTCATCATTTGCATTTTTTTGCTTTAACAATGGTTTTGGATTTGTTACTGAAAATTCTCAAATTGTTTACGATAATATTGGAGAAAAATTAATTCTCGATCAAGGTATCGCATCTGAAGAAAACCTAAGAAACGGGAAAGCATATCTTCAAGTTGTTGAAAGTCATTTCAATAAGCATTAATTTCCAGGCTTTCAGCTCAATTGCTTTAGCCGGGTTTTCAATTAAAAAGTATTTGCCTGAAATTCAAACCCTAAGTTTCCCAAACGGGAACAATATAGTTATCATTTTTTATAGGAATCATTCTCAGGTTTTGTTCAGTAAGGCAAAACTTTATATCCTTTTCAAGAAAATGTCTTTTAGAATTTAAACGGGGCGAGTTTTCAATCACGAATTCGAAAAGATTATTTTTCGCAGTTTTATAAATATTTCTGACAAGATTGGCAGAATCACCATCAGAAGTAAAATATTTGCTTTCAATAAGATAATCAACAATTTTTCCTGCAAATGCAGAATCCTCAATGTTTATCTTGTTTTTCCAACCCGAACAAAGCAAGAGAACATCCATGTTTTTCTGAATTAGCCACTCACACAAAAATTGGAAATTTAGCATTGAGCCTAATACAAGAGTATTGTTTTTAGCAACAGTTTTTATAGCTTGCGTTCCATTAGTGGTGGTCATTGCCAAGGATTTACCTTTAAGTTTTTCAGTCATAAAATCGTATGGCGAGTTTCCCAAATCAAAATCTTCCAATTTGTAGCTATCTCGTTCGCCTGAAATTAGAAATCCGCCTTTTTTATATTCTAAAGCTTCAGCTATGGTTTTCACCGGAAAAACTTTCTTAACACCATTTTCAAAAGCCACACAAATACTGCTTGTAGCTCTAATAATATCAATCACAACAACTATTGCATTTTCATTTTCATGCAAATGATATAATTCCGGCGAAAGGCAAACGTCTATATTTTTCATGATTTTTTCGAATTAAAGTCCTATTTCTCAAAAGTAATAACTTTTAGGGAATATAATCCCTAAATTTACAAATTGTTGTCAATAAATTAGAATGTCAATCTTATAAAGCAGATTTGTTTTTATTAGCTCAAATGGTACGACTTAACTAATTTCATGCCAAGCTACAATTATATATCAAAATTTCACCCACGAGGATGAAAACTAATAATTGCATCTCTAAGATATTCACGGTCAAGATGTGTATAAATTTCTGTTGTAATTATTGATTCGTGCCCAAGCATTTCTTGCACTGCCCGCAAATCGGCACCTCCTTCAATCAAATGGGTTGCAAACGAATGCCTGAAAGTGTGCGGACTGATTGCTTTTTCAAGACCAATTTTCTGTGCCAATTGTTTGATTATGGTAAAAATCATCACTCTTGTTAGCTTGTTTCCTCTCCTATTCAGAAAAACGATATTCTGGCTGTCTTTTTTAATATCAAGTTTATTTCTATAATTTTCTATGTACAAAATAATTTCCTTTTTTGCAATCTCTCCAATTGGGACGAAGCGTTCCTTTTTTCCTTTTCCTGTAACTTTTATGTAGGATTGTTTGAAAAATAAATTCGAAATTTTTAAGTTGGTCAGTTCCGAAACTCTTAGGCCACAGCTATATAAAGTTTCAATTATTGCTTTGTTTCGCTGACCTTCCGGTTTGCTTAAATCTATAGTAGCAAGTAGTTCATCAATTTCTTCCACAGCCAAAACTTCAGGTAGCTTCATCCCAAGTTTTGGTGCTTCTAACAAACTACTTGGATCTTTTTCAATCTTTTCATCGAAAATTAAATATTTAAAAAAAGACTTGAGGCTTGAAATTATTCTGGCTTGAGTTCTTGCACTAATTCCCATTTTAGCAAGCCATTCAATGAATTTTTCAAGATCTGACAATTCTATCTCCTTGGGTTTTTTATCCTTTTTTGATAATTCTAAAAAACTATTAAATTTCTTGATATCACTGATATATGCACTTATGGAATTATGAGATAAGGCTCTTTCCAGCCTAAGAAAATTTTCATAATTATTTATTTCAAAATCCCACATATTCAAATTTTTAATTTCCAACAAAACTATTAATTAATTATGAGTTATGAATTTTGTATCAATAGCAATTTGTAATTAGAAATTAGAAATTAGTATTTCTATCTTTGTAAAAATATTATTGAAAATTTGAAAACTAAATTTGAAAACATATGTTAATCTATTTATACTTAAAATGACCTGAAAACCAAGTAATTCACAATTTTTAATTTATAATTCATAATTTATAATTCATTTTAAGATTTTGGCAAAGAGCAATAAACCGGTTCAAACACCTTTGATGAAACAATATAACAATATCAAGGCAAAACACCCTGATGCAATATTGTTGTTCAGAGTTGGCGATTTCTACGAAACATTTTCGGAAGATGCAATTAAAGCTGCTGATATTTTGGGAATTACCCTAACAAAACGGGCAAATGGTGCAGCTCAATTTGTAGAACTTGCCGGATTTCCTCATCATGCTTTAGACACATATTTGCCGAAACTTGTGAGAGCCGGACAAAGAGTGGCAATTTGCGAGCAGCTTGAAGATCCAAAACTTACAAAAAATATTGTAAAACGAGGTGTTACAGAATTAGTTACGCCCGGAGTTTCTCTCAACGAAAATGTGTTGGAGCACAAAGAAAACAATTTTTTAGCCTGTGTTTATCTCGACAAAAACTATGGTGGAATTTCTCTTTTAGACTTATCGACCGGTGAATTTTTACTTACTGATGGCAGTTTCGAATATATTGATAAACTTTTGAGTAGTTTCAAACCTAAAGAAATTATTTTTGACAGACAAAAAAGAAAAGACTTTACTCAACTATTTGGAAATAAATATTATACTTATCCGCTTGATGAATGGGTTTTTAATTTTGACTCGGCAAATGAGAGATTGAATAAACACTTTAGTACCAAATCATTAAAAGGTTTTGGTGTTCAGAATTTAAAATATGGAATAATTGCAGCAGGTGCTATTCTGCATTATCTTGATTTGACAGAACACAGAGAAAATCAACAAATTACCACTCTTTCAAGAATAGAAGTAGATCGTTTCGTATGGCTCGATAAATTTACAATCAGAAATCTTGAGCTTTTCGATTCCTTGAATGATGATGCAAAAACCTTGATAGACATTGTGGATAAGACAATTTCACCAATGGGAGCACGAATGTTGAAACGTTGGATTTCAATGCCTCTGAAAGATATTCAACCAATTAGTGAAAGGCTAAATGTTGTTGAATATTTTAATGAAAATGAAACTTTAAAACTTTCTGTAGAAGAACAAATTCGTCAGATAGGAGATATTGAGCGAATTATATCGAAAGTGGCAGTAAATCGGATTTCTCCGAGAGAAGTTTTGCAACTTAAATTTGCACTTTCGGCAATTGAACCAATAAAAAAAGCTTGTCAAAATTCTTCAGATTCTACTTTACAAAAAATTGGCGAACAACTAAATCCATGTATTTCAATAAGAGAACGTATCGAAAAAGAACTTAGCAACGATCCACCCAATCTTATCAGCAAAGGAAATATTATTAAAACTAATGTTTTGGAAGAATTGGATAATTTGAGAGAAATTTCTGGCTCAAGCAAAAATTTTATTCTTAAAATTCAAAATCGTGAAATCGAAAAAACTGGTATTAGCTCACTAAAAATTAGTTTTAATAATGTATTCGGATATTATATAGAAGTAAAAAACACACATAAAGATAAAGTGCCACCTGAATGGATTCGTAAACAAACTTTAGTTAATGCCGAAAGGTATATCACCGAAGAATTGAAAGATTATGAAACAAAAATCCTTACTGCTGAAGAAAAAATTCATGAAATTGAAATTCGTCTTTTCAACGACCTTGTTCTAGGCATTAGCGATTTTATTGTCCCAATTCAGCTTAATGCAAATCTGATTGCAATAATTGATTGCCTTTTATCGTTTTCTACTATCTCAAAAAACAACAATTATTTCAGACCGGAAATTAATGATTCAGTCGAAATTTTCATAAAACAAGGCAGACATCCTGTAATAGAAAAGCAACTACCGATTGACGAAGAGTATATCCCAAACGATATTTTCATAAATAACAACGACCAACAAGTTGTAATAATTACAGGTCCGAATATGGCAGGAAAATCTGCACTTCTTAGGCAGACTGCCCTGATAGTTTTGATGGCTCAAATAGGAAGTTTTGTTCCAGCTGTTGAGACAAAAGTTGGGATAGTCGATAAAATTTTCACAAGAGTGGGTGCCTCAGATAATATTTCGCTTGGCGAATCAACTTTTATGGTTGAAATGAATGAAGCTGCAAGCATCCTAAACAATTTGTCCAACAGAAGCCTTATTTTGTTCGATGAGCTCGGAAGAGGGACAAGCACCTACGATGGAATTTCTATAGCATGGGCAATTGTAGAATACATTCATGAACACCCAAAAGTGAAAGCAAAAACTTTGTTTGCTACACATTATCATGAACTTAACGAAATGGAGAAGTCGTTTTCGCGAATAAAAAACTATAATGTAGCCATCAAAGAATTAGATAAAAATATCATTTTTCTGAGAAAATTGAAGCGTGGAGGTAGCGAACACAGTTTTGGAATTCACGTTGCAAAAATGGCAGGAATGCCAAAAAGTATTGTTAAACGGGCAAACGAAATTTTAGGACAATTAGAAGGAAATCAAAAAGAGCAAAATCTAAGCAAACCAACCGAAGAAATTTCTAAAAATAGGGAAGGCTATCAACTAAGTTTTTTTCAATTAGACGATCCGATTCTTGAACAAATTAGAGACGAAATTCAAAAAGTTGATATAAACAACCTAACGCCTATTGAAGCTTTAAATATGCTCAATGAAGTAAAAAAACTGATTGGAAAAGAAGAGAAGAAAAAAAGAAGGAGGACTTAATAAATTATTTCAGATTATCATATTAGCAATTTCAAAAAATGCATTATTTTACAAAAAATATTTCTCAATTTTATTAATATTTCATTTCATTTTTTTATACATTTTTACAAAATATATTGTGTAGTTTTTAGTTCAGTACAGTAAATTATAATTTAGATTATGAAAACTAAATATTGGATTTTTATCGCTGTGATAATAGTTGCTATTATTGCAATGTCAATTTTCAGTTCATCGGGAACCGAAGGAATTGAAATAATTAAAACAAAGGTTTCGTATGGCGAGTTCGAGGTTGTTGTGATGACAACAGGAGAATTAAAAGCCGAAAACTCCGAAAAAATCAGAGGACCTTCCCGATTGAGAAATAATGGAATTTATAATGTTCAAATAACAGATTTAATTCCTGAAGGAACTGTAGTCGATTCGGGCGATTATGTTGCTACTTTAGATCGAACTGAAGGAACTAATCGATTGAATAATTTGAACGATGAAATTCAAAAAATTGAAGCACAGTATATTAAAACTCAATTAGATACGACTCTACAATTGCGAAATGCGCGCGATGAATTGATAAATATGAATTATTCTCTCGAAGAACGACAAATAGAATTGGAGCAATCTAAATATGAAACACCGGCAACAATTCGTCAGGCAAAAATCAGCTTAGATAAAGCCGAACGAGCATATTCTCAGGCGAAAAAAAACTACGAAATAAAAAAGAAACAAGCTGATGCAAATATGGTTGAAGTCTCGGCAACAAAATCGAAAAAACAAAGAGAATTAGACAATTTATTAAAAATCCTGGACGAATTTGAAATAAAAGCACCCAAATCAGGCATGGTAATTTATAGAAAAGAATGGGGCGGGGCAAAACGTAAAGTTGGCTCAAAAATCAGTGCCTGGGATCCTGTTGTTGCTACGCTTCCCGACCTTTCTGCCATGATATCTAAAACATATGTGAATGAAATTGATATTAGCAAAATTGAAATTGATCAGGCAGTTGAAATTGGCGTGGATGCTTTTCCCGAAAAAAAATATACAGGAATAATTTTCGATAAAGCAAATATTGGTGAACAACTTCCAAATTCTGACTCAAAAGTTTTTGAGATTCTCATCAGAGTCAATGAATATGACTCAATATTACGGCCTGCAATGACCACCAACAATGCAATACTCACAGCCAAATTTGAGGATGTTTTGTATATTCCTCTCGAAGCTGTTCACACAAACGATAGTTTAAGTTTTGTAATTAAAGAAAATGGTTTTAGTCCGACAAAACAAATTGTTGAATTAGGGGAATTTAATGAAAATGAAATTATTGTAAATAAAGGAATTGCCAAAGATGAGGTGATACTTTTATCGACACCTGAAAATGTAGAAGAATTACAATTCGAAGGTTTGGAAATTTTTGAAGAAATTAAAAAAAAGGAGGCCCTTAAAAAGAAGTTAAACGAAGAAAGACAAAAAGAAAGGAAGGACTCATTGAAAAAAAAGAAAAAAGTTCCGTTAGATTTAGAACAGAAAATTAGTATAACAATAAATTGATAAGATTTCGGTACTTTTATTACAAAAAACAAAAATGAAAAGATATTTTCATGATATAAGCATTGCTATTGAAGCCTTATTAGCAAACAAACTCAAATCAATTCTTACAGCTTTAGGAATAATTTTTGGCGTTGCAGCAGTAATAAGTATGCTTGCAATTGGTAATGGTGCTCAGCAGGAAATCCTTGAACAAATAAAGTTGGTTGGTGTAAACAATATTGTAATTTCTCCAATTCTGAAATCAAATTTAAACGAAAATGAAAATGAGGAAGAGAGCGAGTCGAAAAAATTCTCTAAAGGTCTTACACTTAAGGATGTAAATGCTATCAAAGAAATTCTACCTAATATAAATATTGTCAGTCCTGAAATTGCCATAGAATCTTTCATTGCAAGAGAGGGAAAAAGAACTTCTGCAAAAATGATTGGAGTAACATCAGAATATTTTGACATCTACAATATTGAATTGGAAGAAGGAAAAGTTTTTAATGATTATCAACTGGAGCACGGATTGCCGGTTTGTATTATAGGATCGAAAACACAAAAAAGGTTTTTTAACAACATAAATCCTGTTGGGCAATACATTAAATGTGGACATGTTTGGCTAAAAATTATTGGAGTTTTGAAAAATCAGAATTTTTCGAATAAGCTCACATCAGAACTTGGAATAAATGTGTCAAACAATAAAATATTTATCCCCATTCGTACTGTTTTGATGCAATATAAAAATAGGGCATTGATAAGTTCGAAACTATCAAGTACAAGTATGTTTTTTATCGAAGGAGGCTCAATAATTTCTTCGTCGAACGGTACCGACGAAGGAAATTATAATCAATTAGACAAAATTGTAGTGCAAGTCAAAGAAACTGAACAAATTAATAATACAGTTGAAATTCTCTCACGAATGCTACTAAGGCGACATTCAGAAGTTCCCGATTTTGAAATTAACGTTCCCGAACTTTTGCTTAAGCAACAACAAAAGACTAAAGACATTTTTAATATTGTATTAGGAGCGATAGCAAGTATTTCGCTAATAGTAGGAGGGATAGGGATTATGAACATTATGTTAGCTTCTGTGATGGAACGCATAAAAGAAATCGGAACAAGGCAAGCTTTGGGAGCTTCAAAAAAAGATATAGTTGTACAATTTCTTGCAGAATCAACTATGATTAGTTTAACAGGAGGATTAATCGGAATTATTCTTGGATATGTTTTTACTGAACTAATTAAACAATTTGCCGATATCTTAACAATAATTTCTCCCTTTTCAGTAATTATTGCTTTTGGAGTTTCGGCTTCCATTGGTGTAATATTCGGATACATGCCGGCAAAACGTGCAGCACAAAAAGATCCGGTTGAATCTCTTCGACACGAATAGGTGAAATTCTACCCTCATCAATATTCACTTGAATTAAAAATTCAAAATATTTTAGTTTTATTTAAGTATAAAACTATATCTTTGATATTTCAAGATTTTTTGATAATTGATGAAAAAAATAGTAATATTTTCAATAGTAGTATTAAGTCTTTTTTATAAACTTAATGCAGAAGACCTCAATATTGACAGCCTGTATGCAACTATTGAAAACTTTTCTAAAATAGAAAAATCTAATAAACTAAACGAATTTGCCTATAATTTCAGGAATTTGTATCCCGAAGATTGTATTACCATCGCAAACAAAGCACTACAAATTGCGAAAGAAATCGAAAATCAGAAAGCCATTGCAAAATCATACTCAAATTTAGGTTTGGCTAACCTTACTATTAGTAACTATGAGGAAGCATTAGAGTTTTTTGAAAAATCCTTAGCTATTAGCAAATCTTTGTTAGATAGAAAAGAAAGTGCGAATATTTATAGCTACATAGGAATTATATACGATGCTACAGGCGAGTATTCAAAAGCATTCGAATTTCTTCAAAAATCGCTTGAAATATGTGAAAAACTTAACGATGAATTAGGCATAGCCAAGTCGATGATAAATATGGCTCCAATTTTTATGTTATGGAACAAATACGACAAAGCTCAAGAATATTACGAAAAAGCATTAGAAATAGTAAAAGGTTTAGGTGAAAGAGAATTAGAAGCCTCCATCCTTAGCAATCTTGGCGATGTAGTTATAAACAGCGAATCAATAGATATTGATTATACAGAGAGAATCCACACAGCAATTGACTATACATCACAGGCATTAACAATTGCAGAAGAAATTGACGATCTTATGGGAGTTTCGTTTTATCTAAACAATTTAGGCTATTACAACGATGAACTTGAAAATTATGCTGAAGCTCTCAAATACTTTGAAAAAGCGTTGAATATTGCCAGAGAAATTGGCGATCAGATAGGAATTGCAGAAGCACTAATGAATATTAGTTTAACATATTCGAATTTGGGCGAACACCAAAAAGCATTAACATACATTAATCAAAGCCTGGGGGTAGCGGAAGAATTTCAGATTCATAAAACAAAACTTTATGCAATTCAATCCCTTTCAGATATTTATGAAAATATGGGCGATTTCGAAAATGCTTTAGTTCAGTATCACGAATATACCGAAATGTACGACTCGGTTTTCACTGCCGACAATAACAAATCCATTCTTGAGCTAGAAACAAAGTACGAAACTGAAAAGAAAGAGCAAGAGAATGAAATCCTTCAGAAAGATAATGAGAAAAAGAACCTTCAACTTTATGCATCAGTAGGTTTAGTAATCTTGCTTTTGATGATAGCAATAATTGTTTATAGAAGCTATAGTCAGAAAAAAGTTGCAAATGTTTTGTTATCGATGCAAAGAGACGAAATTGAAACCCAAAGGGACGAAATTGAAGAAAAAAGAGATATAGCTGTTAAACAAAAAAATGAAATAGAAATTCAGAAGAACAAGGTATCTGAAACTTTGATTGAACTTAAAGAAACTCAAGAACAACTTGTTGAGTCTGAAAAAATGGCATCGCTCGGAAATTTAGTTGCCGGAGTTGCACACGAAATAAATACACCGGTAGGAATTGGGATATCTGCTTCTTCATCGTTGATAAATAAAACAAAAGATTTTGCTGATCTCTACAAAAGTAAGAAAATGAAAAAAACAGATCTCGAATCTTACTTAAATTCAGCCTATAAAGCGGGAAAATTGCTTCTTACAAATTTGGAAAGGACCGGCAATTTAGTGCAAAGTTTCAAACAAGTATCGGTTGACCAATCTACTGAAGATATTCGTGAGTTTAATTTAAAATCGTATCTCAACGATGTGATAATGAGCCTTGAACCTAAACTCAAAGAAAAACCTATTGATGTAAAAATTACATGTCCCGACGATATTCAATTAAAAAGTTTCCCAGGTGTTTTTGCACAAATCATCACCAATTTTGTAATAAATTCTATTGTTCATGGTTTCCGCGAAAAAGAGACTGGCAAAATAAACATTAATGCAGAAAAAAATAATGGTGAACTAACCATTCAGTATATCGACAATGGAAAAGGAATTCCGGAAGATGTCTTAGCAAAAGTTTTCGATCCCTTTTTTACCACAAATAAGCAACTTGGAACAGGCCTGGGAATGCACATCGTTTATAACCTATTGACGCAAAAACTTAAGGGTTCAATAGTTGTTGAAAGCGAAGTAGAAAAGGGAGTAAATTTCACAATTCATACACCACTAGAAATAAAGACATAAAAAATGGATGACGATTTATTATTTGACGATTTATTTGCAGAAGATGAGGAAGAGTCTCATGACACTAATATTGGCGAGCAATGGAAAGTTTTGATAGTTGATGATGAAAAAGATATACACACAGTGATAAGAATGGCATTAGACGGATTTGAATTTCAATCGAAAAAAATCAAATTCTATGATGCTTATTCCGGAAAAGAAGCCAGAGAGATACTTCATAAAACGCCTGATATTGCTCTAATTTTATTAGATGTAGTTATGGAAACTCTTCATGCAGGATTAGAGTTTGTTCAGTATGTTAGAGAAAAACTTGAGAATCCCTTCATCAGAATTGTTTTATGGACAGGACAAGCCGGTCAGGCTCCAAAACGAGAAGCAGTTATTGCCTATGAAATAAACGATTATAAGACTAAAACTGAGCTTACTACCGATAATATTTTCTCAGTTGTATTATCAAGTTTAAGGACTTACGATGCAATGATCACTGTTGAATCTTTCAGGCAAAATCTTGAAATTAAAGTTAAAGAAAGAACAAAAGAATTAGAAGCAGAAAAAGAAAAAGTTACATATCAGAAAAAAGAAATAACAGACAGTATTAGGTATGCAAAACGAATTCAAACCGCTATTCTTCCACCACACCAATTGCTAAACGAAAATTTTAGTGATTATTTAATTTTAGATAAACCTCGTGATATTGTAAGCGGCGATTTTTATTGGCTAACAAAAAAGAAAAATAAAATATTTATTGCTGCTGCCGATTGTACAGGGCATGGAGTTCCCGGAGCTTTTATGAGTATGCTCGGGATTGCCTTCCTTAACGAAATTGTCAATAAAGCAAATATGACTAAAGCAAGCGAAATTCTAAACCATTTAAGAGATAATGTAATTAATTCTCTAAATCAATCGGGTAGAATTGAAGAAACAAAAGACGGAATGGATATTGCCCTTTGCATAATCGACAAAGAAAGTAATATGATAGAATTTGCCGGAGCAAACAACCCAATGTATATTTACAGAAATTCAGTCAAGACATTCAGCCCCAGCGAACAAAATGAAGGAAATTTTGAAATAGTGCAAGACAAGGAATACCAATTGAGAATTCAGAAGCCAGACAGAATGCCAATAGGTGTACACGCCTTCTCAGAAATTTCTTTCACAAATAATGTAATTCCAACTGAACCTGGCGATACTATCTACATTTTTAGCGATGGATATGTCGATCAATTTGGTGGAGATCACGATAAAAAATTCAAATCAAGACCATTCAAACAACTTTTATTCCAAATACAAGAACATGATATGGCAGCACAACATGAAATTTTGTTGAAAAATCATGAAGACTGGATGGGCGACAAAGAACAAATAGATGATATTTTGATTATTGGAGTTAAAATTTAAATAGAAATAATATTGCGGAACAGTATAGATTGGCTATAATCGGAAATGAGAAAAAAACTAATTATACTATTTTCATTAATTTTCAATTTTTGCTTTTCGCAAGTAGAATTTGAATTAGCAGATTCTGCCATAGTTTTGACAGAACAGCAAGTAACATATGATCCAACTTATTTCTCAATCAGTTATCCAAATGGAGACATACCAAGCAATAAGGGAGTTTGTACAGATGTAATTATTCGAGCTTATAGAAAAATTGGAATTGATTTACAAAAAGAAGTCCACGAAGATATGAAGGATAATTTTAATCTTTATCCTAAAAATTGGGGGCTAAAAACTACAGACAAAAATATAGATCATAGAAGAGTTCCTAATTTAATGACCTTTTTTAAAAGAAAAGGAGAAGAAAAAATCATATCAGAAAAATCTGAAGATTACTTGCCCGGTGAAATTGTTTGTTGGAGTTTGGGTGGTGGAATAGTACATATTGGAATTGTGGTTAATAAAAAATCAAATGATGGTAAACGGTTTTTAATTGTTCACAATATTGGAGATGGACAAGTTTTAGAAGATTGCCTTTTTAAATATGAAATTATTGGGCATTACAGATATTTGAAAAAAAGTATTTTGCCAGAATAACAACATGAAAATGACAATTTACTAATAATGAAGTTATTTGACCATAAACCTGATAAACTTCACGGTTTAGACCATTTAAGAGCAATTGCTATTTTACTCGTCATGATTTTTCATTTTGGAAAAGGTGTTCCTTCATGGTTGGAACCTGTAAAACAAATTGGATGGACTGGAGTAGATTTATTTTTTGTGCTTAGCGGATACTTGATTGGTTATCAACTTTTAAATGAGATTCGCATATCAAATTCAATTTCATTCAAACAATTCTATTTAAAGAGATTTTTTAGAATTATACCAGCTTTCATTGCAGTTCTGATTTTATACTATTCATTGCCAAACTTACGCGAGGGTTCAGGTTTACCTCCATTATGGAGATTTTTGACATTTACTCAAAACTTTAGTTTAGATGCTAAAACACAAAGTTCTTTTTCACACGCCTGGTCTCTTTGTATTGAGGAACAATTTTACTTATTACTTCCAATATTAATAGTTGTAGTTTTTAAAAGTCGTACTCAAAAGTTCAGTCCATATTTGATGGTTGGATTGCTTTTTCTTGGATTTATTCTTAGGTTTTTCAGTTGGCATGAGTATGTACAACCTTTTATAGATAATGGTAATCGCAGACAAATGGCTTTAGGTTTTATTGAGAAAGTGTATTACCCAAGCTACAATAGAATAGACGGATTACTAATAGGAGTAGGAATTGCAGCTGTATTTAATTTCAAACCAAAGATTAAAGAATACATTAGCAAACATGGAAATCTTGTTTTAATTATTGGATTATTGACATTTTTGATAGCTTATCAAGTTATTGAGAATTTTATCTCCTACAGTACTGCCATTTTTGGTTTTCCACTGATTTCATTTGCATATGGGATAATAGTTGTTGCAGCAATTAGCCCGACTTGTGTTTTGTATAGATACAAATCAAGGTTTACTTTTATTGTTGCAACATTGTCATATTCAATATATCTTACACACAAACAATTGTATTATCTTTCCAAAATTTTGATTGAAAAACTTGAAATAGAAATCACTGAAATTTGGACATTTTGGATTTGCATTGCTATAGCTATAATTGGTGGATTCATTTTACATTTAATAATTGAAAAGCCATTTTTAAAGCTTCGAAACAGAATACTAATCCAACAGATTAAAAAACAAAGAGACAAAAGAAACTGTAATGTTAACCCATAAATAGTAAAAATATTTATATGGTCAGGCCAGAACAGTAAATACAATAGAAAAAATATCTAAATAAGTAATCAAATGAATCAAAACTTGAACTATGCAAATATGATTGCTGCATGTGGAATGAATTGTGGAATTTGTATTGGACATATGCGAGATAAAAAACCGTGTGGCGGGTGTTTTAGAAAAGATGATGATAACAAACCAAAACAATGTAGAAGCTGTAATATTGTCAATTGCGAATTTTTAAAAGAAATCAAATCAGGATTTTGTTTCGATTGCCCGAAATATCCTTGTGTAAGATTAAAAAGACTTGACAATAGATACCGAAAAAAATACAAAATGAGCATGATTGAAAACCTTGATTCAATTAAAAAAGTTGGATTGGAGAGTTTTATAAGAAATGAAGAAAATAGGTGGATTTGCAAAGTCTGTGGCTCAGGATTGAGTGTGCATCGAGACTATTGTTTGAATTGTAAGGAAGTAAGAATTTAAAAGAGTGTGCAAATTTGTAACTAATTGTTTTACAAAATATAGAAAATATTACTTTCAAAATCTATCAATGACAAAATTTATGAATATCAGTAGATTTGAAAATATTTTCTTTTCTCCATGAAAATAAAAAAAATGTAACTAATCAGTGTGTTTAAAGTGCTGAATTTATAATTATTCTGAAGTTTATTTTAACCGCAAAAAAAACGCTAAGTTATTGAATATGTTTTCTTTGCGAAACATTGCAATTTGCATGACGACCTTTACGCTTATATTATTTATTTTGCTTTAGTTTAGCATGTTACAATTTATTATCATACACTGATTAGTTACAAAAAAAACGTATTTCTTTGTGTACAACTGAATCAAAAAAAATCAATAACAGAGCTTACCAATTAATCTTCAATATTTTAACAAAAGTTTCAGTATTACATTGGCGAACCATTTCTTTGTAAACCAATCTGCACCAAACATCATCTACTTCACAAACTTTCTTAAAATCATCAAATCGTTTTGGAATAAAGCCAAAGCTGGTATCTCCAAAATTATTCAAGGCTTTATGATTGAAATCCCTAAAACTATAATAATATGTCGAATCGGTAACTCTAATAACAACAGTATAATAAATCTTGCCGTCAGTTTTCTCTGCTGCTCGTGGTGGCAGTATTTTATCTCTTAATGTTATTTTATTTTCAAAAATGAAAGAACCTCTTCCTTTAATTACTCCATTCTCCATATCGTCTTCAAATACCAAAATTTCATTGCTATGAAGCATAAACCAATTTATAGCCTTTCTACGCAATTTTTCTTTATTACGTAAAGGTTTGGAAGCAATTCGGGTTGCACTAAGATTAAATCTTTCCGTTTTAACTTCATAAAGACTTGTATAAATGTCCGATATTCCTTCTTGAGCAAAACCATTTGAAGTCCAAACATAAAGCAAAATTATTATCGCAATAAATCTATAAAACATACTTTCTTATTTAATTATTCAAAAGTATGAATTTATTTTAATATTAATCTTAATTCGTAGGAATCTATAATTGTTTCTAAGAAATCTAAACAATTAATAAGTCTTATTAGAAGTCCCTTAAAGCAAATGTCAAAAATCCTACAAATACCTGAATAAACTGTTTAATTTCAGAAAGTTCCGACACATCAGAATTACTAATTTAAACATGGGTATAACGAAGATAGTCCATTTTTTTATTGCCACATATTATTAAAAAAAATGGTTTATTTGCATTGAAGAAAATATTGTAGAACTAAATTTAATAAACCCATGAAAATAAATGGAAATTTCAACTCTCAAATTCTAATTATATTTTTACTGTTAATTAGCTTTACAAGCTTTTCTCAAAAAGAAATAGAAAAAAAATCATCTGTTTCGCTTAGCGGACTAAAATTCCGAAGCATTGGGCCGGCATTAACCTCAGGTAGAATAGTAGATTTTGCTGTAAACTCAAACAACAGAAGCGAATATTATGTTGCAGTGGCTTCAGGAGGAGTTTGGAAAACCGAAAATGCCGGAACAACCTGGAATCCTATTTTTGATAGTCAATCGTCTTACTCAATAGGTTGCATTACAATAGACCCAAACAATGAAAACCTAATCTGGGTTGGAACTGGCGAAAACAATAGCCAAAGAAGCGTTTCATATGGCGATGGTGTTTACAAATCGGAAGATGGCGGAAAAACATGGAAAAATATGGGTCTGAAAACTTCTGAGCATATTGCCAAAATTTTTGTAGATCCTCGAAATTCAAATGTCATATATGTTGCATCGCAAGGTCCGCTGTGGCGAGCTGGAGGAGAAAGAGGTCTCTTCAAATCGACCGATGGTGGAAAAACATGGAATAACATTTTATCGATAAGCGAAAATACTGGAATAACAGATATTGTTTTCGATCCTCGAAATCAGGATATTATCTATGCAGCATCATACCAAAGAAGACGCCATGTTTACACCCTTATAAATGGAGGACCTGAGGCTGCAATTTACAAATCGAACGATGCAGGCGAAAATTGGCAAAAACTTGCAAATGGCCTACCTTCAGGCGATTTAGGCAGAATTGGTTTAGCTATTTCTCCTGCAAATCCCGATTATGTTTTTGCATTGATAGAAGCCAGTGGTGATAAAGGTGGATTTTTCCGTTCGACAGATAAAGGAGCTTCATGGGTAGAACAATATAATTATAAGTCGAATAGTGCCCAATATTATCAGGAAATTATTTGCCATCCAACAAAAGCAGATATTATTTACTCATTAGATACCTGGACAAAATTCAGCAAAGATGGAGGCAAAACATGGAATAATTTAGGAAACAAATCTCGCCATGTGGATGATCACGCATTATGGATAGATCCCAAAAATACCGATTACATTTTGATAGGTGGCGATGGTGGAATTTACGAAACTTTCGACCATGCTAAAAACTGGAAATATATCGCAAACCTTCCTGTAACACAGTTCTATAGAATTACTGTTGATAACGATTATCCATTTTATAATGTTTATGGAGGAACTCAGGACAACAGCACTTTGGGTGGACCTTCACAAACTACAAATACTGCTGGAATAGTAAACTCCGACTGGTTTATCACGGTTGGTGGCGATGGATATGAATCGCAAGTAGATCCGACAAATCCAAATGTTGTGTATTCGCAGTGGCAATATGGTGGTTTGGTAAGATATGATAAAGAAACCGGCGAAAGAATTGGCATCAAGCCAAAAGAAGCTAAGGATGAAGCTCCCTATCGATGGAATTGGAATTCCCCCTTAATTATAAGTCCGCATTCTCATACCAGACTATATTTTGCTGCAAATAAACTGTTTAGAAGCAACGATATGGGAAATTCATGGGAGACAATCAGTCCTGATTTGACACGTCAGTTAGACAGAAATTCTCTTCCGGTTATGGATAAAATTCAAAGCGTTGATGCTGTGGCAAAAAATGCTTCAACTTCGCTTTTCGGAAATATAGTTTCATTAGCTGAATCTCCTCTACAAGAAAATCTTATCTATATTGGAACAGACGATGGGCTAATTCAAATTACTGAAGATGCCGGAAAAAATTGGAAAAAATTTGACAAATTCAAAGGTATTCCTGAATTGACTTATGTTAGTTGTATCTATACCTCAAATTTTGATGTAAATACAGTTTTCGCATCTTTCGATAATAGAAAAAGAGCCGATTTTAAACCCTATATTTTAAAAAGTACAGATAAAGGAAAAACATGGATTTCGATTAGCAGTAACTTGCCAGAAAATGGTACGGTGCATACAATTGCTCAAGATCATGTTAAACCTGAATTAATATTTGTAGGAACAGAATTTGGGGTTTATTTCACCAACAATGGTGGGGAAAAATGGACTCAGTTAGAGAGCGGACTACCAACAATTTCGGTCAGAGATATTGATATTCAGAAAAGAGAAAACGATTTGGTGCTTGGGACTTTTGGAAGAGGAATTTATATTTTAGACGATTATTCTCCTCTTCGATTGATTGATGGTGAATTTAAAGAGAAAGAAAGTTTTATTTTTCCAATAAATGAGGCTTTATTGTTTTCACAAACTAGACCGCTAAACTTAAGGAATAAAGGAGTACAAGGCGAAAGCTATTACACAGCAAAAAATCCACAATATGGTGCAAGTTTTTACTATTATCTGAAAAACGATATTAAAACAGTAAAACAAAAAAGACAAAAAGCAGAAAAAGATGCTTTAGAAAAAAACACCGACATCGCTTATCCAGACTATTTAGAACTAAAAGCTGAAGATACTGAAGTCAAACCATATTTGATTTTTACAATTTTTGATAGGAATGATAAAATCATTAGAAAATTACGATCTTCTGCAAATGCAGGAATTCATAGAATTACCTGGGATTTAAGACACCCATCGACATCTCCTGCAAGATTTATTACTCCAAAACCGGGCAGATACTCATTTGGCGATGCAGGAAAATTAATTATTCCGGGAAATTACAAAATATCACTCTCCAAATGTGTAAACGATTCAGTTTCAGAATTGTTCCCACCTACTCCATTTAAAGTTGTTCCTTTACTATCTTCTGCAGATATTGACAGAAACAGACAGCTTCTTTCCTATTTTCTCGACGATATTGCCGAAATAAACAGAAGTATGAAAGCAGCTAACAAATTGGCTTCCGACTTGAACCACAAAGCCAAACTAATAAGAATAGCTCTGAATAATTCAGGAAATACATCGCAAAAATTAGAAGCTGATGCAAAAAAACTATTGAACGAATCACAAAAAATTATTGAAATTCTAAATGGAGACCCTACTTTGAGCAAACGCAACGACAATCAAGCCCCTACAATATTGAACAGGATTAGCACAATTACTTACGAATTAAGCCTTACCAGCTCTGCCCCAACAAAAACTCACACAAATTCATTTAAAATTGCCAAAGAAGAATTTGAGATTATAATAGAAAATCTAAAAAATTTGATTGAAAAAGACCTGAAATCAATAGAAACACGGCTCGAAGAAATAAAAGCACCTTACACTCCGGGACGATTTCCTATTTTTAATTTGAAGTAAATCAAGCTTAGCACATACAAAATTGTCATAAACTCAATATTTTATGGTTTGAAAATTAACATAGCAGGAGATTAAAGCTTTATCTATCTGTGTTTTGCAGAAACATTTCCAGATTTGTTATAGCTGTTCTTTCTTTACTTTTTTATCAGGAAAAAGTAAATATTCAGTACTATGATAGCTTACATTTTTTTATTAAATCAATAATAATAGAATCAAAGGAAAAAAGTCAAAAATACTTTGTAACTATCAGGATTCTTTTATTTTTGCAAAAGTATTTTTAACATTAAGTTAGTTTTTAACAAGTTGAACAAAATTTTGCATTGAATTGAGTAAAACAACAGAAATATACACATATGTATCAAATAATAATCTTGCCTATATAAAATGTCAGACAGATTTTTTATAAATTCGCAAAAAATAAATATTGGCAACTGACTTTTATGGAACAAAATATTCAAATACCTGATTTAAAGCAAACTAAATATAATTTACATATGAGTGATTTGTCAAATATTGGGCACTTGGGTGGGCATATTAGTTAGTTAGAGCCTATTTAATGAAGTGTAATAAGGATATTATGTCAAAAATAATATTGTATATCTGTAGTTTAATTATGAAAATAAAAATTATAAAAACTAAATATTCTAGATTTTTAAAGAACTGCATTATTGGAATGCTTGTAACTTTTATATTTAGTATTCTGTTAATTATTTTCCTTGATTCAGGTACAATAATATATAGAATACTACAGCTAATATCATTATTGCTTTTTATGGTGTTTTTACCTATATTTATAGTTAGTTCTAAAACCTATATTGAATTAGGTTTCTTGTCTATTAATAATGATATGCTTATAATTGAAACACAAGACAAAAATATTAATTTAGATTTCAATAAAATTAAAAATCTAACTATTATATATGCTGGATATAATGGAGAGTCAGACCCTGGACCAAGAAGTCCTGATCGAATAAAAAAAGGAACTAGAAATTATATTGAAATTTTGACTGATGAACAAAAAGAATATAAATATGAATTACTCTTTGAGCATTATGCTACAATGAGATTAATTAAACAAGTTCTTTACAAGATACAAAATATTGATTTCAATATTAAACAATACAAACCTGATAATCTTATTGGATTAACGTATTGATAAATAGGATAATTGTGAATATTATGAAAAGAAACATGCTCTATTAGAGTAGGCAGATGATGGTCAAATAACCGCCAGTGTACATCTCACACCTCTAAGCGTACGGGTCTCGTACTTAGCGGTTCATTAAGCAAAAGAAAATTTGAGTTGATGCTCTGATGGCATATCTCACAGAGATGGGATTTAAGGAAAAAAGTCAAAAATACTTTGCCAACTATCAGTATTCTTTTATTTTTGCAAAAGTATTTTTAACATTAAATTAATTTTTAATAAGTTGAACAAAATTTTGCATTGAATTGAGTAAAACAACAGAAATATACACATATGTATCAAATAAAAATCTTGCCTATATAAAATGTCAGACAGATTTTTTATAAATTCGCAAAAAATAAATATAGGCAACTGACTTTTATGGAACAAAATATTCAAATGCCTGATTTAAAACAAACTAAATATAATTTACATATGAGTGATATGTCAAATATTGGGCACTTGGGTGGGCATATTAGTTAGTTGTGACCAAGTTAATGAAGCGAAATAGAATAGCAAATTTGCTCCAAGAAAAGATTGAAATGAAATGTCCACGGCGCAAATAGCACATTTGGTTTTGCCGACACGTAAAACATCAATCCGAAAAAACCAAAAGAGCTATTTCTTGCCAACGCTCGCAAAAAAACAGATTGATTATAGTAATTAAAACAGGTTATATCTGACAATTATACTATGATTAATAATTTAACTCTATTTATTGCAATTCTATTGAATTATGTTTTATATCTTTGTAAGCAGTTTTAATCTGATAAAGTAACTATGAGAAATAAGTACATATCAAAGCAGTCTAATGAAATCCTGACATTCTTTAATGAACAAGACAGACATTGTTTTGACTATGAACTTGCTAAAAAAGCATTGCCCAAATCTAATGATAGTGCATTAAGAGAACTTCTTAGCGATATGACGCGCAGGGGACTTTTAATGAGAGTAAAAAGAGGATTGTATTACGTAATTCCGTACGAACAAGATGCTGAAACATTTATGCCAGACTGGCATTTGTTAGCTGAATATTTAGTGCAAGATGCAAAATATTACATTGGCTACTATTCTGCCTTACAAGTTTACAATTTAATTACTCAACCGTCATTAAAAGAACAAATTGTAGTTTCAAGACAAGTAAGACCATCAACAATTAAAGTTAAAGAAGTACCATTTCAATTTATCTATCATAATGAAACCCATTTTTTTGGAACAAAGAAAATATGGATAGATAATTTTAATAAAGTTGTTTGTTCAGACCTTGAAAAAACAATTATTGATTGCCTTTTCAAACCTGATTACTCAGGTGGAATTGTTGAAATAGCAAGAGCCATTTATATTTCTCGTGATAAAATCAAATTTAATATTTTATTAGAATATGCTATTAAATTTAATTCACAAGCAGTAGTGAAAAGACTAGGATTCATTTTAGAAATATTAAAAGTTGAAACAAATATAATTGAGGACTTACAGAAATTAAAAACAAATTCTGTTGTGATTTTAGATACTGAACTTCCAAAATCAGGAAAAATAAAAACCAAATGGAGTATTCAACAAAATATTGAAACAGAAACCATTAAAACAGCTATTTATACGTGATAAAACCGGGAGAAATACAAAAGAAAGCAAGAGCAGTAGGTGTTCGAGACCAGCAAATTGAAAAGGATTATATTCTATCTTGGATTTTGCAAGGTGTGGCTATGCATAATGAATTATCAAAAGCAATTGCTTTTAAAGGTGGAACAGTATTGAAGAAAGTATATTTTGAAGATTATAGATTTTCGGAAGACCTTGATTTTACATTATTATATTACAAAATTTCAAATCAACAAATTTTCGATTACTTTAATGAGGTATTTGAATATATTAGAGAAGAAGCCAATATACCATTAGAAATAATTGATGATAATGAACACCAAAATGGTGGAATAAATTTCTACATCAGTTATATCGGTCCGCTTGGCGGAATGGGAATAAATAAACGTGTTAAAGTTGATATTTCGAAAAGTGAGAAATTACAGTTTGAACCAATTAACAAACTTGTTTTCCTAACTTATACTGACCAAGAAGAACATAAATTACTTTGTTACGCTCTTGAAGAAATTCTTGTTGAAAAACTTCGTTCAGTAATGCAAAGAATGCAAGCACGAGATTTTTATGATATATGGTATTTACTTGAAACACACGGATTAGAACTTGACTTTTATATCAATGAGTTTATTGCTAAGTGTGAAAGTAAAAAGGTTAATCCAAAGGAATTTTTCATAAAATTAGAACAACGATTACCGCAATATCAAGCTCGTTGGCAGAAGTCTATGAAAGAACAAATTCAAGATTTACCAGAGTTTGAGCAAGTAGAAAGAGAAACAATGAGATATTTAAGAAAACTGGAAATATGAAAAGTATTTTAGACTACATAGCGAAAGAAACTAACGGGAAAAATTACAAATCGTATAAATACTGTTTTGAGAATGTTGAAGTGCCAAAACTTGAATATGATGATAAACAAGGAATAAAAGTTAAAAGAAGCGGAGAAACTGATAAAAGTCTAAAAACATCAAAATCAATTAAAACATTAGTAAAGAAAGTTCAAGGAAATACATTATTTAAGTACTTTCTTGATGGTTCAAGAAGAACCATACAAAGTTCAATGATATTGCTAATCCTTTCGACGATATGGACATTTAAAACAAAAAATAATAATAAAGAAATAAACGGAATTTTCTGTTTATACTAATGTTGGGCACAAACAAAACAGAGACCTGAGAATGATAAATTTGCTACAAGAAAATATAGAAATAGAAAGCCACTGCACAAATAGCACATTTGGTTTGCCTGTGTGTGCAGGGAAACATGCAAGCACAGTCCTTGGGGGACGTAAGCAACCCGGTTCACACATGCAAGAAAGAGAAAAACAGTTGAACAAAAATATGTATCTTTGTAATTAGAATATTAAAAGTTAATGAAATATGAATGCAGATACTGTAAAAATTGAACTTATTGATTGGATTACAAAATTAAGCGACCAGTATTCAATTAATAAATTATTATCATTAAAAAAGGAATTAAGTGTAACTTCCAAGAGCAAGTCTGCAATTTTCGGTTCGGGGAAAGATCTTATTGAATTTGTTTCCGACGATTTTAATGAACCGATTAATGATTTTTAGGGAATATCAAAAATAAATTATTTAATTGATACACACATCCTACTTTGGTATATTGTAGGCGATAAGAGAATAAAGAAAGATACGAAAATAATAATTGAAGAAAAGAGTAATACGATTTTTATAAGTAATGCTAGTCTTTGGGAAATTGCAATAAAAGTAAGCATCGGAAAACTCAAACTAAAGGTTAGCTTTAAGGATTTGGAAAACTATCTCAAAGAAAAAGAGTTCATTATCCTTGAATTTGACTTTGAAGACTTAGAAACACTTCTTACACTTCCATTTCATCACCAAGACCCATTTGACAGAATGATAATATCTCAAGTTAAAACAAAATCCCTAGAAATTATTACTAATGACGGTATCATCAATAAGTATTTTGAAAATTAACTATGTGTGCTAACACATAAGAATATAAAAACAGCGAAAAACTACTGAGCCCGACTTCCCGATGAAAAATCGGGATTGGACTAAACCCAAGCCAGTGGATTTATAATGAAGGATTTGGCTTATATATAATTTTAATAATTTGGGGAATTTGGAGGGAGGTGGAATTTATAGTGTTTTTTGTTCAACATTTCCCACAATTATTTTACCATAAATTCAATTTTTTCTCACTCTTTACATTTTATGGAAATGAATAAAGATAAAATTGTAGAAAAAAGACAAAAATAGTTTGACAACCGTCAGAATTCTATTATTTTTGCAAAGGTATTATTAACATTAATAATTTATAACAAAGTTGAACGAAATTATGCTTTGAATCGAGTAAAACAACAAAAATATAAACACATGTTTGGGGGAATAATTTTATAAACTTTAAAAATCCAATAGATGACATTATTTAACAAAAGTTCAACATATTCCCGTGAAAAGGGAAATAATAGTTACCCAACTAATAAAAAAAATTAGGGGAAGTTTCCTCTTACACAGATGTTAGGCTTCATATCGGATTTCCAGCAAAGCGTGTTGAATTAAATAAATATTGAATTATGAATATAGAAATTAATGGATTAGAGGAACTTGGTTATCACGTTAAAATACATCGAGAATATATTGAATTGACTCAATCACAGTTAGCTGAAAAAATAGGAAATAATGTTAATAGATCTAATATTGCTCATTTAGAACAAGGCAAACGTCTGCCTGAAAAGGAAAAGTTCAAGCTCATTTGTAAAGGAATCAATCTTCCAAAAGATTTGTGGGAAATGTTTACAGAAGAAAAGTCTATTTTTAGAATAAATTTTGAAGCTCAATTAACTGAATTTGTAGGATTAAGTATAAATTCAAAAAATCTTGACAAAGAAATAATTAAGGTCTTAGAGAACAATCTAAATATTCTATTTAATACAAATTTAACACCAGAACAATCATTAGATTATTTTAATAGTATTGTTATTTATTATGGGATTAAACCTATTTACAAACCTTTTTTCGACAAATATTTAGGAAAAGATGTGTTTAGGACAATAAAAGCTTTTGAGAGTTCTATAACTAAATTTCATATTGATGCAATAAGGTTATATAACACCATTCAAGAAGCCTTTAAACAAATGAATATTATCTCTGATACTTCATTTCAAACAATAATGGAGCAGTTGGAAGAAAAAAATACGGATAATTATACAAATAGAATTGAATGGGATAAAACAAATAAGATTCCTAATAAAGACTTACCATTCTTAGGATATATAGCAGCAAGTAAGGTTAAAAATGAAGAAAAAGAAAGAAAAGTGCTTTCTTCGTTTTTAAAAGAGATTATTGAAAAAAAGAAAGAAGGAACTTTTAATATTGAAGATTATTCTTCAAAGAAACGGAGAAAAATGGACTCATTACTTCGTAAATTTAAGTCAACCTTGGAACACGGTTTGTTTTCCCCTATGTTTAATTACGATATTTCTGATTTAGAAAAAGAAGTAAAATATATTCTTCCTAAAGAATCCACTGATATTAATAAAATGGAAGAAATTCAAATACAAGCATATAACAATCTATCTAATTATTTAACAGCAGATTATATGGATGTTTATGTCGCTACTTCTATGAGAAATAATGCAGACTTTATATCTGTAAATAATTTTGTTGAAAATCTATTTCAAAATTCAGAGGTTAGGCAATTTAAACTTAGATATTTCAATCCTACTCAGTCATGGATTGAAGATAGAGTTGCAAAAGGTTTAGTAGAAGCTTTAATGTTAAAAAGAGCGAATATTTGTATATATATGGCTCAAAAAGAAGATACATTTGGTAAAGACTCTGAAGCTTCTGTGACATTAGGACAAGGTAAGCCTGTAATTATATACGTTCCTAAATTATATTATATAAATGGAGGTATAGATTCAGAAAGATTTGGAAGATTAGAAATAAATGAATTGGTTAGTCTTATAACTGAAATAGGTGGTGATATTACTGAAATTGATGAGTCCGAGGATGTAGAAGCCTTACATTCGAGATTATTGCATCTAAAATTAGAAAAACTTAATTCTGATGATTATTTTGAAATTGTTAAATCTCATTGGGCAGACTTTGATTTAGAGAATGAGTTTAATAAACGTATTAAAAATGAAGATGAGTTGTCTAATATTAAAGAATGGTTTGACAATACTGTAAAAAATATTAAAACTGATTTAAGTGAAGAATATAGGAGTATCTTAAAAGATATACTTGTTGGAACAGCAATACGGTTTGAGAAAAGGGCGAAAATTTTCAGAGAAGTTCACCCATTAGCTTTACAAGTAATTTTAAGTACAGGGGTTTTAAATGGGATCCTTGTAGTTCGTTCTGTAGAATCTTGTGCTATTTTGGTTAGAGATCTTATTCAAAACCAATTAAACCTTGAATTAAAGGTTGATGAAAGTAATTATCGATTAATTGAAAAAAATACACTTTCGACTATTAGAGTTATTTCAAAGCATCAATTGATTTCTAATGCATTTAAAACCTTTTATACTTTAAATGAAGATGATTAATAATACAAAACCTTTCCTAAGATGGGCAGGAGGAAAAAGATGGTTGACAAAATCTATCTTGGACTTTATTCCTGAAAGTTTTAATAATTATCACGAACCATTTATTGGAGGGGGATCGATTTTTCTATTTCTGAAAAATCAAGGATTAATAAAAGGAACATCTTATATATCAGATTTTAACGAAGATTTAATCAATGCTTACTCTGTAATTAGAGAAAACCCTGAGAAAATAATATCAAAATTAAAAACTTATAAGAATGATAAGGAATTTTATTATAAAATTCGTAGCCAAAAACCAAGAAGTCAAGTTAGTAAAGCCGTTCGATTTATTTATTTGAACAAAACATCATATAATGGTATTTATAGAGTAAATAACAAAGGGGAATATAATGTTCCATTTGGATATAGAAAAGGTGAAAACCTATTCGGTTTTCCAAATCTACTTAATTTAAGTAAACTGTTAAATGACAATGTATTACTTAAAAATGGAGATTTTGATTTAGTTAAGAAAAATATCAGAGCAAATGATTTGATTTTCTTAGATCCCCCTTATACTGTTGCTCACGAAAATAATGGTTTTATACAATACAATCAATCAATTTTCAAATGGGAAGATCAAGAACGACTTGCAGAATTATTAAAATATATTAACTCAAAAAATGCTTTTTATATATTAACAAATGCATCACACAATAGTATTGATGAGCTTTTTAAGAATATTGGAAAAAAGCATATTGTTCAAAGACATAGCACTATTGGGGGAAAAGGAGCTTCAAGAAATAGAGTTAATGAATTCATCTTTACAAATATTTAGAATATGAACGAAGAAACGAGGATACAATTATTAAGTAAATTAATTACAGAAAAAGATATTAAATCAAGCCTTAGACTGAGAAAAAACTCTTTTAATTTTGATAGCTTACCAATAAATGCGAAAAAATTACTTGAAAATAAAATTAAAGATGGCTGGGAAGTTGATAGAGAATACAAAACAAAAATCAGAATTAAAAAACAAAAATCACAAGATGTTTTTTTTGAAGATAAAGTTTGGCAACTTTTTGCATCTCTTGGTTTTAATTTATTAAACAAGGATAGAAACCTTCATTTGCCATACGATAGGAAAAATTTAAAATTAACAAAACAAATTGATGTATTTGCAAAAGACAAAGAAACTATCCTAATAGTTGAGTGTAAATCAGCAGTTTCAAATAAAAAGGGAGATTTTAAAGACGAACTTGAAGCAATGAAAGGAACAATCGGAGGTCTTGTTCAAACTATTAAAGATTTGTTTCCTAATGAAAAACTTAAATTTAAGTACATTTTTGCAACTCAAAATTACGCATTAAGCAAACACGATATTGAAAGATTAGATATACTTAATGGTGTTCATTTTGACGAAGATGCTATCGAATATTACTTGAACTTATATAAACAATTAGGCTTGGCAACTCGATATCAACTTTTAGGTTCTTTATTTTATGGACAGGAAATACCTGAAATTGATAATCTTGTTCCTGCAATAAGAGGTAAAATGGGCGGACATACATATTATTCTTTTTCGATAGAACCTGAGAAATTATTAAAAATAGGTTATGTTTTACATAGGAATAAGGCTAACATAAATATGATGCCAACCTATCAGAGACTAATCAAAAAATCAAGATTAAAATCAGTTCAAAAATTTATTGACGAACAAAAAGGATATTTTCCAAATTCTATTGTAATCAGTATTGATAGTGGTGGTCGTAGATTAAACTTTGATAAAGCAAATACACAAGTAAATTCTACAATCTCAGATGTTGGTATTTTACATTTGCCTAAGAAATATAGGTCTGCATATATAATTGATGGACAACATCGTTTGTATGGTTATGCAGAAACAGAATACAAAATAAAAAATACTATACCTGTTGTTGCATTTGTTGATTTAGATAGAAGTGAACAAGTTAAATTGTTTATGGAAATTAATGAAAATCAAAAATCTGTTTCAAAAAATCTTAGATTAACATTAAATTCAGATCTGTTATGGACTTCCAGCAATCTAATGGAACAACAAAAAGCACTTAGTTCAAGAATTGCAATATATCTTGGTGAAACAAGATTATCACCTCTTTTTAATAAAATATCAATAGGAGAAGATAAAAAAATAATAACATCAGAAACAATTGTCAATTCTCTTAAAAAAGGATCGTTTTTAGGAAAAGTTTCAAAAAGCAAGATTGAAAAGTTAGGAACGTTCTATAATGGAGATATAGACAATACTTTTGAAAGTTTACGCAAATACCTATTACTTTCTTTTGATTATTTAAGAGAAAACTTAGAGGTTTTGTGGGAGGAGAAAGACAATATAATAATCATTAACAAAGGAATATATGCAGTAACTCGATTATTAAGTGATATTGTAGACCATTTATTAAACGAAAAGATTATTGACGAAAAATCAAAGCCACAAGATATTTTTAATGAAACTAAACATTATTTAGATCCAATAATAAATTTTTATAAGAATATTAGTGATGAAGTTACAGAGAATCTAAAAAGTTCATATGGGGCAGGTGGAGATATTAAGTATTGGAGGACATTGCAAAAAGCAGTAAGTGATAAACTAGCTGATTTTAAACCAATTGGTCTTGAAGAGTATTTGTTAAAAGAGAAAAAAGAGTTTAATACAGAAGCGTTTGAAATAATTAGAGAAATTGAAATATATTTTAATAATGACTTTAAGGAGAAGTTATTTAGCAAATTTGAAGAAGAATGGTTTGACAATGGTGTTCCTCCAAAAATACAAGACCTAGCAGTTGTTATGGCACAGCAAAAGAAGAGGGAGACAGGCAAAAAAGTTGAACCCTGGAATTGTTTGCATATAATAGATTACCGAGAAATTGCAATTAAAAATTGGAGAGATTTATTTGAAAAACCATACACAAGACCAAATGAAAAAAGTGGTAGTAAAGAGGCCAAAACAAAGTGGATGGTAGAACTTAATCGTTTACGAAATCAGAATTTTCATTCTTACTATGTTACGAAAGAAGAAATTGACTTTTTGAGAGAAATAATAAAATGGTTAAATAATAAAAACGAAGCCTAATATTTAAGAATATAAAAACAGCGAGAAACTACTGAGCCCGACTTCCCATTGAAAAATCAGGCTTGAACTAAGCCTAAGCCAATGTTTCTTCAATAAGTCAAACAAATATCACCAATAAATAAAATTCCTTTCAAACAAAAAGCAGTTTTGTAATTTCTATCAGAGGAAATATATTAAAACGAAGTTTGTCCACTTATGAAAAATGACTGTACATATTCGGACGCTATTTGGCATGAAATATTTAACAATATTGTTCTAAATGAAATATAATCAATTCTTTATAGGATTTGGTTTGTAATTTGGTAAGTGCTCGCAAAAATTATGTTTTATTTATATATAGAGTATGAGAATATTTACCATTTTGTTATTATTAATATCCTTTACAGTTTCATTTGCTCAACAATCCGGAAATTCAGTTATTTCGGGAAAAGTAATTGATTATAATCTTAATCTCCCTATTGAGTATGCAAATGTAGTTTTGTATAAGCAGCAAGATTCCTCAATGGTCGATGGCACAATTTCCGATAGTAGTGGAACATTTCAGCTATCAAAAATTCCATATGGGAAATATTATATTGCCGCCAATTTTATTGGATATGAGAAAATGATTACCCCCGATTTGGAATTAAACAAAGAAACTCCATTTATTGATTTAAAAGAATTGAAAATTGTTCAAGCCATTGAAAATATTGAAGGCGTGGAAGTTGTAGGCGAAAAATCTTATGTAGAATACAAAATTGACAAAAAAGTAGTAAATGTAAGTAAGCACGTAAATGCAGCAGGAGGGACCGCAGCAGATGTTCTCGAAAATGTTCCGTCTGTAGTAGTCGATATAGAAGGAAATGTTTCACTACGGGGAAGTTCAAATTTCACAGTTCTAATTGATGGAAAACCAACTGTTATGAGCGGCAACGATTTGTTAAAACAAATTCCGGCAAATGTTATTGAAAATATCGAAATCATTACAAATCCTTCGGCAAAGTACGATCCCGATGGAACTTCCGGGATAATAAACCTTGTAATGAAAAAGGAAAAACGTAATGGTTTTAACGGAATTGTAAACCTTACTGCAGCAACAATGAACAAGTATGGGGGAGATTTTCAACTTAATTTACGCAAAGAAAAAGTCAATTATTTTATTTCTGCAAATTATAACAGAAACACCGGTTTGGCCGAAACAGAAAACTATCGCGAGACATATTTTTCTGACACAACAAGCTATTTAATGGAAAAAACCGATCGTAAAAACACACAACGACCCTGGCGCATAAATTTGGGTGCAGATTATTATTTGAGTGATAAAAATACACTTACTGTTTCGGGAACATATGGTGGTTTTGGCTATTTCCGCGAATTCAATACAAAATATCATTTATGGGATGATGTTTCTTCGTATGATGATTTCTCAATATCTGACAATATTTTTGAAATTGATGGAGTATATTTTTCCGCTTCGGTGAATTTCCAGCACGATTTTGCACAAGATGAACATAAATTTGTAGTTTCTGTAAGTGGTTGGCAGTGGGACGGAAAGGACATTGAAGAATCGAACGAACAAACAACAGATTTTGGATACACTAGTTTGGGATTGCTGTCGAAAATGCGTTCAACCCACAATCCTGTAAGAAATAACTTGAGAGCAAAAGTTGACTATACAAAACCATTTTCGAAAGGGAAACTTGAAGCTGGAATTCAAACTCACATTACCAGCGGGACTTCCAATTTTGTATATGAAAATTTAGATCCGGATTTTAACGACTGGGTTTTCAATTCGCAATATTCCAACGAAATGCTTTTCGATAGAAATCTATATTCTGGATATACTACCTTTTCGAGCCAATTTTTTGGTTTCTCATATCAAGCAGGATTACGAGTAGAATATACCGACAGATTGTTGCACCAAAAAACAACAGATGAAAAATATGATGTAGAAATCTTAAAGTATTATCCTTCCTGTCATATCACGAGACAACTTCCAGCAAATCAGCAAGTACAGCTTTCTTACTCACGAAGAATAAATCGTCCTCAGCCCTGGGAATTAAATCCATTTCCAAACTATAGCGATTCATATAATTTTAGTATGGGAAATCCATTGCTGAAACCGGAAGATATTGATTCATATGAATTTAATTATATGAACCGAATGAAAAAATCGTTTTTATCCTTAGGTTTATTTTATCGACATACCAACAATACTAAACTTTATGCTATTGATATTGATGAAGCCGACCCGAATGTAGTTTTCATCACTTACAAAAATCTTGACAAAACCTACGCTTATGGTACAGAACTTATGTTCAATTATGACCCTTATAAATGGTTAAATATCAATCTTGGCGGAAACCTCTACAAATATAATATAGAAGCAGATATTTACGATCAAAGTATTGATTTGGAAAGCACAAGTTGGGATTCGCGTTTGACTGCAGCTTTTAAAATCTCGTCTGCAACACGTGTTCAACTTACGGGTGTATATGTTAGTCCAGGCATTGAAGGACAAGGTACAAAAGAGGAATATTATGTTGCAAATTTGTCAGTCCGACACGATTTTCTTGAAAGAAAAGCAAGTGTTTCACTAAATGTCAGAGATATATTTGCTACAGGAATTTATGAAGTGGAAACAAAATACGAAGATTTTTATTCGCATTTTATTTACAAAAATGAAGCTCCGGTTATACGGATAAGCCTTACATACAGAATAAACAATTACAAAAGACGACAAGATAGTGATGCAGATTCAGGTATTGGAAG
Source organism: Bacteroidota bacterium (assembly GCA_018692315.1). Classification (NCBI taxonomy): domain Bacteria; kingdom Pseudomonadati; phylum Bacteroidota; species Bacteroidota bacterium. The sequence continues at coordinate 40,738 of JABHKC010000076.1, forward strand.
ATGATATTAATTGAATATTTTTAATTGAATATTGACTATTTATGTAATTCATAATTCATAACTCATAATTAACATTTACTAACATTATTAATTAAATTTTTATTGATGAAAAAAAAGAAGTTATTTTTTAGCCTAATTGTCTTATTCACAATGATGACAGGCAGTATTTTCGGACAGAATTCTAATCCGAATTTTAAATTACCGATTGATCCAAACGTTATTTACGGAAAACTCGAAAACGGATTGACATATTACATACGTAGTAACGACAAACCGGAAGACAGGGCTCAGTTTTGGTTGGTCAACAATGTAGGTGCAATTCTCGAAGATGATGACCAGAATGGTTTAGCACATTTTTGCGAACACATGGCATTTAATGGGACAAAAAATTTCGAGAAGAAAGATATAATAAACTATCTTCAACGAATAGGGATGAAATTTGGACCTGAGATTAATGCATACACAGTTCATGATGTTACGAATTATATGCTTCAAAAAGTACCTATCGACCAGAAAGAGAATATTGATACTTCGCTCATGGTTTTATATGATTGGGCTTATAATGTTTCTTACGAAGACGAAGAAATAGATAGCGAAAGAGGTGTTATTCACGAAGAGTGGAGAACTCGCAGGAGTGCAAATTTCAGAATGCGTTCGAAATATGAAAAAGTTCTGTTTTCAGGCTCAAAATATGCCGAAAGAGATATTATAGGAGATATTGATATAATTGATAACTGTCCATATGATGCACTAAAAAGATTTTATAAAACCTGGTATCGTCCCGATTTGCAGGCAATTATAGCAGTTGGCGATTTCGACACTAAAGAAATTGAAAAGAAAATAAGAACAATGTTCTCAAAAATGCCTGCTACGAAAAATCCAGAACCAAGAAAGAGTTTCAAAATTCCGGGACACGATAAAACTCTCGTTGATATTCAGACAGATAAAGAAGCTCAATATTGTAATGTAAGTGTGTATTATAAGCATGACCCAATTTTAATAAAAAATGCAAAATATCTGAAAAGATTAACTCTTGAGCAATTATTTAGCACAATGATTAATGACAGATTGAAAGAAATCTCATTAGATGCGAAAGCTCCGTTTATCAATGCATTTTCTTTCTATTACAATATTCGTCGAACAAAAGATGTTTATCAATCCACAGCAATCTCAAAAAACAATCAAATTGAAGAAAGTTTGATGAGCCTTTTAGTAGAAAACGAAAGAGTCAAAAAACATGGTTTCACATCAACCGAATTAGAACGTGCAAAAAAGGATTATTTGAAAAGCATGGAAACAGCTTTCAATGAGAGAAACAAAAGAAAATCATCAAGTTACGCATCCGAATATCAGCAACATTTTCTTCAAAACGATCCAATTCCGGGAATTGAATTTGAATATGAATTTGCAAAGAAAATTATGAAATCCATTACTGTTGAAGAAATTAATGTTCTTGCAAAAAAGTGGATTACGGAAAAAAATAGGGTTGTAGTAGTTACAGGACCAGACAATCCAGATATTGAAATTCCATCTAAAGAAAAAATATATAAAGCTCTTGAGAATATAAATAAAGTTGAAATAGTAGCATTTGAAGACAATGTTTCTAACGAACCTCTTTTCAATGAAAAACTTACTCCCGGCAAACTTATTTCGACAGAAAAAAACCAAAAGCTTGGAACCACAATTTTTACTTATGAAAATGGAGCGAGAGTTGTTATTAAAACTACCGATTTTAAAGATGATGAAATTTTGATGTCGTCTTACAGTATTGGAGGAGCTTCACTCCATAGCGATAAAGATTACATATCAGCAAGCCTTTCGGCAAATATTGTATCTTATGGAGGTTTATCAAATTTCGATAATATCCAACTTGACAAACTACTCTCTGATAAAGTTGTAAACGTGAATCCTTGGGTAGATGACCTTCAGGAAGGCATAAATGGAAGCTCTTCTCAGGCAGATTTTGAAACCATGCTTCAAATGGTTCATCTATATTTTACTAAGCCTAGAATTGATGAAACCGCTTTTAATTCATTGCTTACACGTTGGGGTAGCTATATGGAAAATAAAAGTAATGACCCAAATTCTGCATTTTCAGATAGCATTCAGGTAATTAACGGGAACTATCATTTCAGAGAACGACCATTTTCTAAAGAGCTGTTGAAAGAAGCAGATTTCGCCGAAGTAAGTGAGATTTATAAACAAAGATTTGCCGATCCGGGTAGTTTTACTTTTTTCTTCGTTGGTAATATTGATGAGAAAACAGCAAAACCCTTGTTAGACAAATATATTGGAGCTTTGCCAAAGCTTTCGAACAAGGAATCATGGAAAGATCAAAATGTACGATTTCCTAAGAAGAAAGTGGAGAAAACATTTAACTTCCCTGTAGAAACCCCGAAAAGTACAGTTTATGTATGTTACCACAACGATCTAGAATATAATGTGAAAAATAGATTGCTAATAGATGCTATTGAAAGTGTTTTAGACACACGATATACCGAAACTATTCGTGAAGCTGAAAGCGGTTCTTACGGTGTGGGAATTAAGAGTAGAACTTATCATTATCCTGTAGAACAGTTGAAATTGGAAATGAAATTTGATTGCGATCCTGAAAAAGCAGAAAAACTTTCCAAAATAATCTTTGAAGAAGTTGATAACTTAAGGAAAAATGGACCAAGCCAGAAAAATTTGGACGAGTTTAAGAAGAATAAAATTAAGGAACATAACGAGTATTTAAAAGAAAATAGATATTGGTTGAACACCTTGAAACACAACTATTTTCATAAGGAAAACCTACTTGAAGACAAGTCCAGCTTCGACAAATTAGTAAATTCCTTTACAATTAATGATATTAAGAAAGCGGCACAAAAATATTTAAACGACTCGAAAACTGTAAAATTGGTAATGAAACCTGAGTAGTTTTAATGTATCTTTTATTTAATTGGAAATTTGAAATTGCAAAGCGATCTCAAATTTCCAATTTTTGTATCTATTATAGGGACTTCTAAAAATAGCAAATTTCAAGGCGTGAGAAATTTCAAAACCGCAGTTTACTATTGTAAATGAGGATTTTAAAATATCGAAACAACGAAGAAATTTGCATTTTTAGAAGTCGCCTTATGTTCTGTGTAATTACTAAGCACCTACAACAATCCTGTATAGGATTGAAGCTGAATAGCCATGAATGGAATTCATGGAATTGAAAAATAAACAATACATTGACAATCCTAAATGGATTAAATCTATTTGGCTTTCAGATTAATATTTAATTGAGTAAATTGAGTCAGAACTTCCCAAAAAAAGAAAAGTCTCAACGATGTGAGACTTTTCTAAACCTTAAAACACTATGAAAACAAAAAGGATTTTTAATAATTATATAACTAAAATAAATCCAATTTTTCTTTATTCTGCAACTACCTTAAATTCAATTTCTACTTTTACTTCTTTGTGAAGCTTGATTGTTGCAGTATAAGCACCAATTTCTTTTACAATATCGCCTTCTATACTGATATTTTTCTTGTCAACCTTAACTCCTTTCTTAGCAATAGCTTCAGCAAGTTGAATATTTCCAACAGAACCGAAAATTTTCCCGGTGCTACTTGCTTTAGCAGAGATCTTTAGCTTTTTGTTTTCAAGCTGTGCAGCCAATGCAATTGCATCATTCTTAAGTTTTTCTTCTTTATGCGCTTTTTGACGTATATTCTCTTCGTGCATTTTCTTTACAGAAGCAGTAGCTAAAATGGCATATCCTTTCGGAATTAGAAAATTTCTTCCATAACCACTTTTTACATTAACTAAATCATTTTCATGACCTAGATTTTCCATATCTCTTTTTAATATAATCTCCATTTTTTACCTCCAAATTTTATTTCATTAAATCTGTTACATATGGAAGCAATGCCAAATGTCTGGCTCTTTTTATTGCTTGGCCAACTTTTCTTTGATATTTTAAAGAAGTCCCTGTTAGTCTTCGTGGAAGAATTTTTCCTTGTTCGTTCAAGAATTTTTTAAGAAACTCAGGATCTTTATAATCAATATATCTGATTTTATTTTTTAAAAATCTACAATATTTTTTCTTAACTACCTCTACCGATGGGGGTGTTAAATAACGAAATTCTGATTGATTTTGTGACATCTTTTAATCCTCCTTTTTTTCTTCGGTTGCTTCTTTTCTATTTTTTCTTCTCTTAATACTGTATGCAACAGCAAACTTATCCATTTTGAAAGTTAAGAACCTAATAATCATCTCATCTCTTCGATAGCTGGTTTCTAATTTTTCAATTACTTCTCCTTCGGCTTTAAATTCTAATAGTGAATAAAAACCTGAAGATTTTTTCTGAATTGGATAAGCCAATTTTTTTAGTCCCCAGTCTTCCTGATGGACAATTTCGGCTCCATTTTCTTTTAAAAAGCCTACATACTTTTGTACCGCTTCCTTTACCTGAGTGTCAGATAAAACGGGAGTCAAAATGAAAACGGTTTCGTACTGATTTACCATAATTTAACTATATTTTTAATTTTCAATAAATAGCCCGCAAAAGTATATATTCATTTTCAAAATTCAAAATTATTTATTTAATAATATTTTGAAAATTTTGCTTCTTCTTTTTTTGAAATTCTATAGTGAAAATATTTAAGTGAATTCATTAGCAGAAAGTGCATAAGAACTGAATTTTCAATTGGTTTCTATATCCTATTTCTCTGAATTATAGGGTTCAATATTCCTATGAATCACCAAAATCATTAATAAATAAATCGGTAGCAATTAGTAATTAGTGCTTGTCAATAAAATCCAACTTCTGCGTTGTTGCTCAAAATCCAAATACTTATCCCGATGCTTTAATCGGGGCTGCTTTTTGAATTTTTCACACGCCTTAAACTTGACCTTTATAGGGCAAACACTAAAGTATATGGACTGACACTGATTAGAACGTAGTATTAAATTTTGCTTTACTCCTTCACAATTTTCCAAGATTTTTCTTTGCCATATATTTCTACACAAAGAAAATATGCACCGGCTTTTTGCCCACTTAGGTTTATTTGCAAAACATTTGAACTTTTTGCTCCGGAAAGTATTTCTCTGCCTAATCGATCAAAAACTTTGTAAGTAACAGTACCAAGATTTTCCTCACCGGAGATTTGCACAACTACCTCTCCTTTTGTAGGATTAGGATAAACCACCAAATTGAAACTGCCGAGTTTATCGTGTAGTTTTTGTTCTTCAGTAGTTTCTTCTTCCTCAAGGATTTCCTCATCTACAAAACTTGTATCTTGCATTGTAGCTTTGCTTGGTGGAGAAAGTGTTATAAACCTATCAGTTCTATTTCCCACATCGTCGTAAACGAAAGTAAAATCCTGAGAAATAGCTGGGATACTGATTGAGAGGATTATTAATAATAGTTTAAATTTTGTTTTCATCTTTTTCATATTTTCAATATTTATTTATATAGCTCCTATTCAACATATTATGTCTAATAGCAAATATTAACAACTAATCTTATGTTAGAATAAACCACAAATTGCAAACTTTCTACAGTTGAGAGAAACTGCCAACAACTAATAGCAAAGTTCGGAAACTTCGCTTATCCAGAGATTCTTTCAGTTATTTAACAAAATTATTCGTACTGTCTGGTTTTGGGCTGAACTGTTTAAACCGGTATGTTAAGTTTACTGAGTAAGTATTTCCTGTTCCATTATTCATTTTTTTATTGATAATGAATGTAGAGTCATTTAATATCTCCCCATAATTACTAAAAGTTGTTGTCCTGGCTTCCCAAATTTCAAATTCAATATCAGGATACCTAATTTGGAACACCCCAATATGTTGGGGTGTGGACTTTAAGTCAGAAATATACTCTTCGTTAAGCAAAATCTCATTCTCAATATAGATTAGTGTATCCTCCTGGCTATTAAGATGAGTACCAGTATGAATACAAAACCCATCTCTGTAAAATACGGCTATATCAACATAACTATCATAATCGTCTGATGCTGCAGCGTAAATTGAATATTCATCCGAATAATAGTAGCCATCAATTCTCAACTCAACTCCACTATAAGGAGTTTTAGACAGAGTTAGGTCAAATAGCTTTTTACTGCAACCTACAAATAGTATTATAACTAATAATAAATAAATTCTTTTTACCATAATGTATAAGGATTTGATGTATAATAACCTCCATAAAATCGATCCGCAATGTTTAGTACTTTAAAGTGGGAATAATCGAAAATATCATGGAATCCATTTTGAACAGGTCCTCTAATATTTTTTTCACTATTATATCCTACTCTAAAATTATTGTATCCTCCATATACAGCTCCCAATCTATATTTGTTGGCTCCAGGTCCAATAAAAGTACCATTTCTAGATACCCCACTAGGCTGTCCAGTAAAAAGAAGCAAGCCCGCGTTGGCTCCTTTTAATTTTCCTCCTGTAATATCAATACTCAAAGCAGCAGTTCTGAATTTATCTCGATCAGATGTAGCCCCATTAAAGTCCCATAATCCCGGAACCGGAGCCCATGTATCATTTTCATATGTTAGCTTCCATTTACCACCACCGGCATAGACTTGTCCACTTAGCTGGGAAGTCTCTCCGCTTAAGAAATAGGTACTGCCTATTCCTCCTTGAATTGTAAGGTTTTTCCAAAAATTACGGTTAGAGTTCTTAAAAGGATTGTCCTTATATCCAAAACCATATCCAAGCCTACCTTCAAAACCACTTTCTCCAGTACCCGGAGCACTAGCGTAATATGTTAAACCAAGATTCACTCCTGTATTGAAACCATTGCCTAAATTACGAACAAGCGTTGAGTTGACACCCAAACCGATTCCATCAGTACCCATGGAAAAATGAGGTGTAATACCAAATTCAAAAGCACTATTACCTATCTGCTCTGCTGGTAAAATTTCACTAAAAGCGGCATTCATATGATAAGTCATCATTACTCCACCGACAACCTGTAATATACTACCGACAGTACCCCACCCTTGTTCAATTCTACCCATACTTGCATAATCACTCATTACCTTTCCGCCAGACCAAAGTATCATGCCTGCCGCCATTACAAAAAAAGGATTCTCCCCATTAGGATCGGTATAGATAAGTGGATTATTGTGTGCATAAGAATACCTATTATAATTCTGTGAGTTCCCTGCCATTTGCACATAATTATCAGGGCTTAACATTCGGCCAAGAACAGGATCGTAGAGGCGGCCGTTCAAATTAATTAAGCCAAAATCGCTTAAATGTTCGTGGCCGGTATAGCCTCTGTTAAATGCTTGCAGCGGTGTAGTATAGTATAAAAACCAGTTGGTAGCGTCTCTTTGTCTTCCCCAGGCATCGTAGCTGTAGGTTGCTTCTATCTGCCCGCTTTCATTGCTTATGGTTTGGATAGAGCCAAGGTGGTCGGTGTGGATATATTGTAATTTGTCGGTTTGCCCGGTTTCTTTTGTAAAAACTGCAAACAAACCGCTTGGGGCGGAAATGTAATGGAATTGTTTTTCGTTGCAATTTTCCACGTTTTCTAATATTTCATTTTTCAAAAACTTGCTAAAGATAATGTTTTTGTTTGGAAATTGGAAATTAGAAATTAGAA
>JABHKC010000077.1 GCA_018692315.1 Bacteroidota bacterium
AAGATAGTAACTTATTGGAAAAAAATATACATGAACTCCATTTTTATTTAAAAAATTAATGTTTTTTATCAAAGCTTGCATTTATCTGTATTACAGAATATTAACATCATTTTGCTTGTTTTTGTGAATTATGCAGGCTAGGAATTATTTCGTTAAAATCGACAGCATAAACAGTTGTTGTCTTTTCATTAGTTACAACAGCCGCAAAATCATTTATAAATTCTATTTGCTCGTCTGAAAAATTTGATTTATCGTATTTACTATTATATGTTATAAGATCTTTTTTTTCGTTATAAGAAAATGGATTATTAGCTCCTAAAGTAGCTTGTAAACCTTCATTAATAATATTAAAACCTTCTTGATTAGTTTTAATAGTATCGCCCAATGGATCAAAATTCCAGATTGGATTATTTGCAAAACAAGAATAATAACTTATGGATGGATTAGGTTTAGGATCCACATTCCATCTTCTTCCAATGCGTGTATCATACTCCCAAAACATAGCTGTAGTGTGGCCTCCGGTTGTACCGGAAATTTCATCGTCTTTTTCTTGCCCGTTGAATCCAAACAGGTAAGCATCTGCACTACTATTTTTATTGACACTCAAAGAGTTATGTACAACTTCTAGTATAGTAAAATAATTATCCGATATGTCTAATTTTAGGCATCCCATTCAAAATCAAAAGTACATTTTTTTATTTTCATCAGAAAAATTTTCAATTGAAAGAAGTTCTTACAAATAAATCTACTGCCCACAATTCAAAATAAACAACATTAATATTTCGACTTCGCTCAGTATCCATGATTGTTTATTGACAAATGCCAATATTCAGATTATTTCGGATTTCCGAAATGATTATTATAGAATTATCTAAGAATGTGCAGTGCAGGGTGTATTATGGATTAATTATTAAAAGTTACATATAGGATTCAAACTTTGTAACTATTCAATTATTTTAGCTGAAGTATTTCTTAAATCTAATAAATAATGATTCATATTTATTTTTACTACAACTTCTATTGGTGATTTCCATATTATTAAATTTGGTCTAAGAGGGAAGTACTCCAAATTAAATATTTCTGGTTGTAGCTTTATTCTGCTTACTAGTTTAAGTTTACCTTCTTCTAATATTTCAATTTTTTCTACATCAATATAAGCTTCTTCACCAACAGAAGAGAACAACAGCCTATAAAAATAACTATTATTAGTTGTCTCATCACGCCAATAATCACCATTAGAAAGACTATATAAATATAAGTAATGGCTATATGCTGCCAAATTAAGCATGCTATCTATTTTGCTTTCACTATTACTAAAATAAGAATCATTTTTTGCTCCAAGGTTTGCATTATATCCAAAACTTAGAAATGTATTAATGATCAGGACTAATGATATTAGGAATTTGTTCATTTTTTATACTATTTACTTGCAAGTTTCTTTGCTCGTTCTTCCCTTCTCTTTATTCTAGCCTTCTGTCTCTCTTTTATTTTCTCTAACTTGCTATTTATCTTATCTAACTTAGGTCCAATTTTATTTTGAAATTTTTCAATTTTTTCTACAGCTGCTACCTTCTTTTCAGCATGTCCAAAATCAGAATTTGGAGGAATATAATCCTTTGCATTATATTGCATTTTTTCATTAGAATTCTTTAAATCAAGATGAAAGTGACCATCGTCATATTTACCATCCGGATCTACTCTCAAGCCTACTTCCTTTGCTGCTTGTACTAAAATATCATATGATATTCCTTCAGCAAATTTTAAATCTACAGCTGTTGCTCCTTCTTCCTTTAAATGCTGTGATTGGTCTGAAGAATTCGAAATGACTTTGTTGTTAGTAGCGGAGTATATTTTACCATCTTTTTTATATCTATCACCACCAGAAATTACAAACTTATATGAATTGACATCTCTTTCCGCTAGTCTTGCAACAGCTAAATCAAAGGCCTTCAATTTTTTAATTAAAGTCTTATTAGAAAGAACCATCTTTCTATAATTAACAATTTTCTTTCCATCAGGATCAATAAACAGAAGTGGACAATTTCCTACAAAAACGTACGGAGACAAATCAGGATATTTTGAAAATAACGGATCTAAACTCAACCATCTCCCAATCCTACTATCATATATCCTAGCCCCAAAGTCTAACTTGCTGCCAGTTACGCCATCTATCTCGTCTATTTTTTCCATCCCATTGAAGGAGAAACGATAAGCATCAGCACTACTATTTTTATTGACACTCAAAGAGTTATGTACAACTTCTAGTATAGTAAAATAATTATCCGATATGTCTAATTTTAGGCATCCCATTCAAAATCAAAAGTACATTTTTTTATTTTCATCAGAAAATTTCAATTGAAGTTCCTGCCAGACAAACCAAACTGCCCACAATTCAAAATAAACAACATTAATACTTCGACTCCGCTCAGTATCCACGATTGTTTATTGACAACCTGCTAATATTCAGCTTATTTCGGTTTTTCGAAATGGTTGTTATAGAATTGAATAAGAATGTGCAAAGCAAAGTATAGAAGCTTCGCTTATCGTAAATTTTGCTTAGACGGGAAGCCTCCTATGAAAGCTAATGGTTGCAATATTATCTAAATAAAGCAATTGTATATTGTAATGCCTAACTGGAGGTTCAATATATATTAACTTTCCATTGTTTATTCTTATTCCAATGCTTTTAATGTCATTATAGTTTATAGTTTTAATATCTCCGGACCATCCTGTTCTCTCATCAGTTGATATTATTAGGGTTCTAAAATGATTCTGATTAATCATTACTAAAATCGTATCTTCTATGAAAGAACCATAAAATACAATTACTAAAGAATCATTAACCATTTCTCGTTTATCTGATTGTGGTAAATTCAAATATTTAATTTTCACATCATAATTTGCTTTATACATTACTTTTTCTTGTTCGATACAAGATGCTATAACACTAACTAAAATAACTACAACTAATATCTGCCTCATTTTAATCTGTTTTAACATAATTGGGTTTTTCATCTTGAACATGCTTGGAGAATTCATCTATTTGATTAGACTTTAAATTATCCCCAGCTTTTGGATTCCAACTTTGGTGCATCAAATTTCCATCTGTATTGATACCTTCAAGCTTATTCTGTGAGGAGGAGGGGTGTCTTAAATTACCAGTATGCCCAACTTCGTGTGCTCTTGATCTTCCAACACCTTTCTCTGTTTGCTCTTCATAAATACCATTATCAACTCCAGAAGCTTTAATTTGCATACTATTTTCCTTGGTATTTCCAAATTCACCATCCATTCGTCCAACATTATTTGTCTTATATCCATTACCATCAATTACATCCGATACAAAATCCATAGTATAATTATTACTATTATCTTTGCCACTTAAATCCATATTTACTTTGGCAATATAAGTGATGTTACCATCACTACTTTTTCCACTAAATGAGGTTTCTATTTGTGAAGCAATTGCACCACTCCATTTTTCAACATCTTTGGATTCAAAACCACCTGAATTTTTAACACGGATATCAAAATGTAGTGTTACTGTTTTTGTTCCATCATTATTTTTTATTGTTGACTTCCAGACTTCTTTTCCATCAGGATCAATAAATAATATTGGATTATTTAAAGTGAAATTATATGGGCTTGCAAATGGATATTTAGCAGCCAATGGATCAAGTGCTAACCAACGCCCTAATCGACTATCATATATCCTAGCTCCAAAGTCTAACTTACTGCCGGTCTGGTCATCTATCTCGTTGTCCATTTCCATACCGTTGAATCCAAACAGGTAAGCATCAGCACTACTATTTTTATTGACACTCAAAGAGTTATGTACAACTTCTAATATTGTAAAATGATTATCCGATATGTCTAATTTTAGGCATCCCATTCAAAATCAAAAGTACATTTTTTTATTTTCATCAGAAAAATTTTCAATTGAAAGAAGTTCTTACAAATAAATCTACTGCCCACAATTCAAAATAAACAACATTAATACTTCGACTCCGCTCAGTATCCACGATTGTTTATTTACGCTTACATTTTGTGGGCAATTAGCGACTCTGCAAGATTTTAACGATACTGCTTTTATGATTGCTTTTCAATTCGCTTGCAGCAGGCCTCTGATGAAAATAAAAAATTTGTCCTTAATATGCTTGATATGGCCCTGAGAGATTTTAAAACTAAACAGGCTTATAAATGAATGCAATAAATTTCTGAAAAGTAACCACTTAATGCTTTATATCAGCGACAACATGTCAGCGTGTGCTGGGGCTATAAACTTAATATCTTCGAGTATTTTTACGTTTATATTTATAATAATACACAGTTTTAACTTCATCGTTTTGATCAAATACAACAAGAAAGGCTAGCCTTCTTGATCTATGAACCAACGCTGTAGAATTTGATTCTTGGTTACCATTTGGATAAGTACTTATAATAAAAAACTCCCCAGTTAAAGTATTTTTGTACGCTTCAGAGAAAAATAGAATCAAACGTGAAGAGCCATCTGTTGACAACGATTGAAGTTTTTTTAATCTTCTATTCTCTAAATCCCTCATGCTAATTGCCGCGAAATCATTAATATCTAGATTTTTGTTGAAAATATTAAATTCATTAATTTGGTTTTCAAAATTTGAATAATGAACTCTAATGATTTGAGGTGAAACTTTAAATTTTATACCTTTGTCTTTTTGATAAATCAGTTTTTTACTTCTTGTTAAATACTTTAGTTGTTTTCTAAGCTCTTTATTATACCTAAAATACTCTACTACATTCCTGTATTCATCAATTGTTTGAGCACTCGAATGATTTATAAATAAAAAGAATAGAATAAGCAAAAATACATTTTTCATTTTGTCTTAATTGTAAAATCTTTAATATAACATGAGGTTGGAATTTTTCCTAATTTTATTTGCTTCAGTGCTAGTTTAGAAAATGGCATATAATGAGTAGTAATACTTATAGTCCGGTCATTTAAATATATTAAAAGAGGTTTATTACCACGCAGTTTACTTATTGATGCATAATTATACCTTAACTCATATCCCATTTCTTTTCTGATTTTATTTGTTGCTCTGACTGCTCCGTATATGGAATATTGATATTTATTAGTAGGATCGCCTCGATGAAAGAATCCTGTATGGTATGATTCATGAAACCATAACATAGCAAAACCATAAGTATTTTTATTAATGCCATTTGCTGTTGACGTAACGATATCTATATAATCAAGATTCAAACGTATTTCATTGCGAGTAGCTTCGTTCAATTTATACGGAATGGTAGTTATAACACGTTTATTTTCAATTAATCTTATTAAACGTCTTCTGGCTGGATATACCGGAGCAAGCTGACCCCCTCCGAGCGATAAAAAAAATGTTGTTTTTCTGAGTGAAATTTGTCTGTCATTCCGGCAGATGTTGACCCCTTTTTTGCGGCGGCGGCTTTCGAGAAACGGAGCATGTTGACCC
>JABHKC010000078.1 GCA_018692315.1 Bacteroidota bacterium
ATTGCAAAGGCTCGCTGTCCAAACATATTGCAGTGTCAGCACCAGCCTCGGCAATTGCCGGCTCAACTACATTCAGATTGATAGTGTCTTGATTTGTGCAGGATAGCAAATCTGTATATATGTAAATAATTTCAAAAGCTCCGGTTGAATCCGGCAAAAAATTTCCTGATAAAGAATCGATGCCAAAGCCTGTCCAGAAACCACCTGCCGGACTTCCAAAAAATTGCACCGAAATAGCTTGATTGCACAAACTGGTATCATTTCCTGCAAAAACGGAAGGAAGTTCTAAAACTGTGATTTGTAGGCTGTCAGAATTGTTACACCCCAAAGAATCCATATAAAAATATTCGATTGTGTGTGTACCAACTCCTGCAATTTCAGGATTAAAAATTCCTTCGGAAATATTTGTTATTCCCGGACCTTGCCAATATCCACCAAAAGGAAATTCGTTTAAATTAGTATCTGTCTGATTTACACAGATTGGGAAATTTGTATCAATAGAAATTTCGGGCAAAGGAAAAACAGTTAAAGGAAAAGAGTCTATATCGGAGCAATTTGTTAAATTGGTAATTGTTACAAAATATGTGGAGTCCTGCTGAGGTGCAGCAAATATACTTTCGATAGATTCCCCGGTATTCCATTCAATAGTGTAAGATGTGTCAGAACTAATTAATAATGATAAAATTGATGTATCAAATTTACAAATATCTGTATCGCCAAATATTTCAATTGAAGGAAAAGGAAAAATTTCAAAACTTTGTTCCGATGTATCAATTCCACACATATTTTCAGCAATAATGCTTAAAGTGTATAAACCAACCTGATCGAATAATAGGGAAATATTCGCAGAGTTTGAGTTAGTGCCATCGGTGAAAATAAACCCGGAATTTGGAGCAATTTCCCATTGATATGAGTTAATGCTTGTGCCATTACTATCATATAGTGCATAGGTTTGAACCGAATAATTTCTGCAAGAATCTTCAATTGGAGGAAATTCAATTTCCGGTACTCCGAACACATCAATATAGAATGTAGTATCTTTAGTTTCACAACTATTTTGAACATAAAGTGTAACTTCAAAATTTGTATCGATAGTATTAAAAATAATAGTAGGGCTTTGTGAAGTATCAGAAAATGGAGTAGAAAAAGTATAGCCTGTGGAAGGAGAAATGTCCCAAAAAAATGAAAGTCCTTCACCTGTTGAATTATTTGAAAAATTCACTGTGAGAGGAGAGCAACCATTAGTTGTATCAAGCGATGCGATTAAATCCGGAGCTTCAATAATAGTTATTAACTTTGAAATTGAATCTTTTCCGCATTTTGTATTCTGCATTATCAGCGAAACCTCATATACTCCGGCTGAATCAAAAACTAATTCCAATTCGTTTGATCCCCACAAATTGGGATTATTCATGTAGCCAGGTGTATTGTATAAAAATTCGTTTCCTAATGAGCCAGGTGGTAAAAGTGTCCAACCGTTTTCCGGTACTATAAACCATTTCACAGCTGCAACGCTATCGCAATTATATACACTGTTGAAAAAGTCCCAACTAACTTCATTTCCGAGGGCAGAAGAATTTGAAACAACAACAGTATCGTCAAAAACACAAGCTGTATCTTGCGAAAATTCAAAATCGGCGGTTGGTTGTTCCGAAAGTCTAATTGAATTAATAACTCCATTGGTTATTCCACATTGATTTTGTGCTTGAAAATAAACAGAAAATTCATTGTCAGGATAACCACATGATGAGTTTAAAAATTCGTAAAAAATTGTATCCGGTGGAGGATAAGAATACTCAATAGTCGTGTCAATATCTGTGAAAAAAAATGTATAAACTGAACCAGTATCATTTCCATAATCAATAGGGAAAAAATATGTTTGAGGAACACATTCGAGGGCTGTACCTCCCGGATTTGTTAATCCAATTGAGGGATTAGCTCCAATAAATCCATCGTAAACTTCTGTTGAATAACAACCAAAACTATTTGAAACAGTTAGTGTAATAACAATATTTCCCATTATATTGTATTCGTGAGTTTCAGTTGTCCAATTAGTTGTGCTGAAGAAATCAGGTGTCCCATCTCCCCAATTTATTGTGTATTCGGTATTTGTACTTGTAGTGGTAGAACTATTAAATACTTCAAAAACAATACTTCCCATAGTATCACATTGCACGAATGGCGATATCGAACTAATATCGGTAAGTTCTGCATGCGGTGCCGGTAATATGCTTATTGTTTCTGTATAATTATCGGCAGGACAGATGTCGTTTGAAACCGATAGATTAATTGTGAATACTTGAGGACCATTACTAATATTTGTATAAATATGTGTAGGATTTTCAAGGTTTGATGAACTATTATCTCCAAAATTCCAAATGCTTGTTGAGTGGCCTGTTGAATTATTCGTGAAATTTATTGTATTTCCTGAACAAGTATTATTTGGAGAGAAAGAAAAGTCGGCATTAGGGTTTGGGAAAATAGTAACCGGAGCACTAGCATTATCAGCAGGACAAAATCCATTGGAAACAGTTAATATTACAGTGAATGATTCAACATTATTTCCTCCAATGAAATAGGTGTATGACAGGCTTTGAAATGGTGAAGTTACACTATTTCCAAAATCCCATAAACTTGAGGTATATCCTGTTGATGTATTTGTGAAAATTATTGGAGCTCCGGTACACACGCTGTCGTTGCTTAAAGTAAAACTTGCTGAAACTGTTGGCAAGACATGTATGTTTTGAACATAGCTATCTTGTGTTTGACAGAAATTTTCAGTAACTATTAAAGTTACAGGATAAGCAACTACAAAATTAGTGATACTTTGGTAAGTATGGTTAGGATTGTCAATTGTTGAAGTGCTATTATCCCCAAAATTCCAATTGCTTGACGAAAAGTTTGAGGAAGTATTGATGAAATTGACTTGTGTACCAGCACAAGCACTGTCGGGCGAAAAACTAAATGATGCTATTGCCGGTTCAATAACAAAGATAAATATTGAGGCATACAAAGTTGTGTCTGGACTATAAACTGTCAAATCGTAATTGCTATTTGAAGTTGGGTTTACAACTATTGATGTTGAATCATATTGTAATATATTTGTGCCATTCCAATCAATAGAATCAACTATTACACTTGCATTTAAAACAGGAACTATAGCCAACATATTTCCCTGGCAAAGAGAATCCGATGAAGATAAACTAATAAGAGATTGTGAATCAGCCTGTTTAATAATATTAAAAAACAATATTAATATAAAAATAATTTTAATCTTCTTCACAAGCCCGGACCTATTGATTCGCTTTAAATAATACTCAATTAATTAATCAAAATAAAACATATTTTTTTTATACACCAAATTAATTTTTAAAATGAAATAAATGCTTACTGGACTTAAATTTAATAATAAATGCTTAAAATGGCTGATAGGCAAAAGCTCACTCAAACCGAATAGCCTTAGCCGGGCTTATTTTTGTAATAATTATTGTAGGAAGTATCAACATAGAAACTGTTATAATCAATGTCCCAAGATTTATTAGTAAAATATGTATTATACTGAAATTTATTGGAACTACAGAAATATAATATGTTGAAGGATCAAGGGTTACAAGTCCAAAGTATTTTTGCAGAAGGCATAGCGAAATTCCAGCAAAATTTCCCCAAAAAAGCCCTTTCCCAATTAAGAAGGAAGCGTGATATAGAAACAATTTGCGAATACTCCAGTTTTCTGTTCCAAGTGCTTTTAAAATACCTATCATATTTATGCGCTCCAGAATGATTATAAATAGTCCTGAAATCATATTAAAACCTGCAACGATAACCATTAAAATTAAAATCACAATTGTGTTAGTATCAAATAGTTCTATCCAATACAAAGACTGTGGATATAGTTGTTTAACAGTACTAGTTTTTAGTAATGAACTTTTTTTGTCAAAATTAAATTCCGTTAGCTCTTCTACTTTTTCACTCAGATAGTCAAGTTTGTCATAATTATCAATAAAAATTTCAAAGCCACTAATTTGGTTTTCTTCCCAATCGTTCAATTTCTGGATATGACCAATATCAACTAAAATTAGTTTGCTAAATTCTTCTATTTCAATTTCAAAAATTCCAGAAATGGTAAATCTTCTCATTCGGGGAGGTTGCTGAATAAAGTAACAAGTAATTTTATCGCCAACTTTCAAGCTTAAAGACAAAGCTATCTTTTTTGAAATTAAGGTGAAATTGCTTTTAACCGTATCAATTAGGGCAAACTTTTCGCCTTCAACTATGTTTTTATCAATAAAACTCCAGTCAAAATCTTTCCCAATTCCTTTCAACATCACGCCTTCGAAGTTGTCTTCGGTTTTTATTATTCCAACTTTTGTCGCAAATATCTGAATGTGTTCAATTCCATCAATTTCAGTAATTGAAGGATAAAAATCTTGTTCTTTCGATATTGGTATTGTTTGTAAGGAATTGTTCGAATCGTAATTTGTAATTATAATATGCGAGCCAAAACCCGTAATTTTTGCTTTAATTTCTTTTTTATAACCTGTTACAATTGCAATAGTAAGAATCATTACCGATAGCCCAAGAACGATACCGATAATGGCAATATTTGTCATAGGCTTAGATATTTTCCCTTCACCTTTGCCGCCATAAATTCTTTTTGCAATAAATAATTCAGTATTCAATATGTTTGTTTTAATTTGTACAAAAATAATATTTATTGTTTGATATAAATACTTAAATCATGAAAATAAGATTGGTGTTAGTTTGTATGACTTTTTTATTCAGTACAAGCAATTTGCTTTCGCAAAACTTTGTAAAAGTTGGAGCCGAACAAACTGAAGAATATTTACCATTATTGAAAAATAAGAGAGTTGCTGTATTGGCAAACCAAAGTTCGCTAATTCATAAAACACACATGGTAGATAGTTTGCTTTCTCTCAATATTTCTGTAGAAAAAATATTTTGTCCTGAGCATGGTTTTCGTGGAGAAACAGAAGCCGGTAAACAAATTCAAAATTACATAGATAAAAAGACTAAGTTGCCTGTAGTTTCACTATATGGGAAAAATAAAAAACCACAATCTGAAGACTTGAAAAATATTGATATTTTCGTTTTTGATATTCAGGATGTTGGAGTTAGATTTTATACATATATCTCAACTTTGCATTATGTTATGGAGGCTTGTGCCGAAAACGACATTAAACTTATAGTATTCGATCGTCCCAATCCGAATGGTTTTTATGTAGATGGACCTGTTTTGAAAACAAAATTTTCTTCCTTTGTTGGAATGCATACTGTGCCTGTTGTTCATGGTCTTACGATTGGTGAATATGCAAAAATGATAATTGGAGAAAATTGGCTTAGCAACAACAAGAATTGCGAATTGCAAGTAATTATGTGTCAAAATTATTCTCATGAAACTTTGTATGAATTACCTGTGAATCCTTCCCCAAATCTGCCAAATATGGAATCGGTTTATTTGTATCCATCCTTATGTTTTTTCGAAGGAACAGCCATGAGTATAGGTCGTGGGACAGAAAAACCGTTTCAAATTCTCGGACATCCAGATTGGCAAATTGGTGATTTTTATTTTACGCCAAAAAGTTTGCAAGGAATTTGCGAAAATCCAAAATTTCTGAATCAAAAATGCCGTGGAATAGAGCTTTCAAAAAAAGATTCTGAAAGAATTTTAGAAAATCCATTAATAAATATTAAGTATCTTTGCGATGCTTACCTCATATTCGAAGAAAAGGATAAGTTTTTTAATGATTTTTTTATAAAACTTGCCGGAACACCAGAACTTCAAAAGCAAATTACTGAAGGTAAAACAGCTGATGAAATAAAAAAATCATGGAAAAAAGGTTTAAAGAAATTCAAAAAAATCAGAGTAAAATATTTGCTGTATGAAGATTTTGAATAAGATTCAATTTTGAATTTAATAAGAACCACTAAATCAAAATAACAAATATTTAATAAAAATAACCAAAAGTAAATGGATGTAGAAATAATAACAATTGGCGACGAACTCTTAATTGGACAGGTCGTAGATACAAATTCTGCATGGATGGCTGAACATTTAAATATGAATGGTTTAAATGTCTATCAGATTACTTCAATTTCAGATAATAGAAATCATATTTTTGATGCCATCGACACGGCTTTAGAAAGAGCAGAAATTATTTTATTAACTGGAGGTTTGGGACCAACAAAAGATGATATTACCAAAAATACTTTATGCGAATATTTTGATACTCATCTGATTATGAATGATGATGTTTTAGCTAAAATTAAGAAGTTTTTGTCGTCAAGAAAATCTGCATTAAATGAACTTAACAGACAACAGGCTTTAGTTCCGGAAAATTGTAAAATTATTCAAAATGAAAACGGAACAGCACCAGCACTGTGGTTCGAGAAAAATAATAAGGTAATTGTTTCGATGCCTGGTGTCCCATTCGAAATGAAACAAATAATGTCCGACAAAATTATACCTGCACTAAAAAATAGGTTCAAAACAAAAAATATTATTCACAAAACTGTTTTGGTTGCTGGATTGTTCGAGGCTCAATTGGCTGAAATTCTTCATGATTGGGAAGAACAATTACCTGCAAATTTGAAATTGGCTTATTTGCCAAGTCCGGGAAGGATCAGGTTAAGATTTAGTATTGTTGGTGAAAATCGCGAAGATTTATTGAAAATTATTGATAATGAGATAATAAAATTGAAGGCAATTATTCCAGATTCTGTTTTTGGATTTGAAGAAGATACATTGGAAAAAGTTGTTGGCGATTTACTGAAAAAGAAGAAACTTAGCCTTTCAACGGCTGAGAGTTGTACTGGTGGAAATATTGCTCATCTACTTACTTCTGTAGCTGGAAGTTCGGAGTATTTTGTAGGCTCGGTTGTGGCATATTCGAACAACATTAAAGAAAATATTTTGAAAGTAAGTAGAAAGAAAATTGAAAAGTATGGAGCTGTAAGTCAGGAAGTTGTTGAAGAAATGGCTGTTGGGATTAGAAAATTATTTGATACTGATTATGCAATTGCAACTTCAGGAGTTGCCGGACCGGGTGGAGGAACAGAGGAAAAACCGGTTGGGACTGTTTGGATAGCCATTTCTGAAGGGAATAGAACCATCTCGAAAAAGTATCTTTTTGGGAAAAATAGAGAACGAAATATTAGCAAAACATCCTCAACTGCCCTGAATTTATTACGAAATATGCTTTTGAAGCGAATTGAAACTTAAAGATTTATTGGAACATATAAAAATGCAAATTTCTTCGTTGTTTCAAAATTTTAAAATCCTCATTTACAATGGTAAACTGCGGTCTTAAAATTTCTTACGCCTTGAAATTTGCTATTTTTAGAAGTCCCCTTATATTTCAAAAGCTATTTTACTTAATCAAAATTTCAAGACATAAATAGCAATTTGGAATTTATGACAATGACAATTTTAACTTTAATATAAACATTCAGTTTGAGATTGTTATTAGCGGTAACTATTCGATAAAATATTTTCTTATGATTATCATTTTTAAAGCCTATTTTGCATATAATCAGTTCAAATTCAGAGAGTTCATATGCTTAGCAATGAATAGTAAAATTTCTGTAAAAATATTTGTATAATTTATTAATAAACACGTTCTTTGCAAACTATTTTGAAAAAGTGAATTAGTCTTGAATTTGAGTATTAAAGATAAAGAAAATGTCAAGAGTTTGTGAAATAACAGGAAAGAAAGTGATGGTTGGGAACAATGTTTCTCACTCAAACAAAAGAACTAGAAGGAAGTTTTATCCAAATCTTTTTATTAAAAGATTCTTTTTGGTAGAAGAAAATAGATGGGTAAGTATAAAAGTATCTGCTTCAGGGATTAGGTTAATCGACAAAAAAGGATTAAAAACTGCATTAGAGGAAGCCAAAGAGAAAGGTTTTATTAAAAATTATTAAGAAAAAGAAAATTTGCCATGGCAAGAAAAGGAAACAGAGTTCAAGTAATTTTAGAATGTACCGAGCATAAAGAAAGTGGTATGCCCGGAACTTCAAGATATATCAGTACAAAAAATAAGAAAAACACTCCTGAAAGATTGGAAACGAAAAAATACAATCCAATTTTGAAGAAAGTTACTGTACATAAAGAAATTAAATAAAACAATAGATTATGGCTAAGAAAGTTGTTGCAACACTACAAACAGGAACTGGTAAAGATTTTGCACGAGTGATAAAAATGGTAAAATCAGAAAAATCCGGTGCCTACTTATTTAAAGAAAAAATTGTTCATAACGATAATGTGAAAACATTTTTTGCTGAAAAATAGATTTTAACTTTTCAGAAGTTTAGGAAACTGTTAACTCATTATCATTGCTTGCAGAAGCGAGCTTAACCGATATAAAATGAATAGAATTGAAAGCCATTTGGTTTTTTTGATTCTATTTTTTTTTGACTTTTTTTGTCTTTCTCACCAATTAGCGAAGACGCAAAGAAATTTCAACTTATAAAATCTTTGCGTCTCTTTATCTTTGCGAGTATATGATATTATTTTTTACTCAAAGTCCCCAATCTTACGAACAATCTGCTCACCAATACCAATTGTATATCCTTCCGAAAGGAATATTATTTGAGATTTTTTGTTTAGAAGAATTACCACTGGATAACTCCTTGTAACATTTGTTTCAAGCATTGCCGAAATTTCATTTAAAAGTTGGCTGTTTTTGTCAAGGCAAATTGTTGGTGCATCAAATGCCTCTCCTAATAAGCCTTTAGCCATCTCAGTATCTTTTTCATTTGTTATTATATTTACAATCTGACAGCCTTGAGTTTGAAACTTGTTTTTTAGTTTGGAAATATCTTTGATAATATGTTTTGTAGGTTCTTTGTCGGGCTCCAGCCAAAGCAAAAGACTTGCATTTTCAGCAGATCCTAATAGAGAAATTTTTTCAGTCAAATTGTCGGCAATAGGTAGTTTTAAATCATCAAATTTATGCTGAAATAGCGCTTTTGCAGTTTGGCTATCTTCACGCAATTTCAGCTCAAACTCTGTGGTTTTACCTCCTTCAACATCAAAATATGAAATTTCGCACAGAACTTTTCCCTGGTCAATCCGATTTCCGCTTACAATTCTATAACTTCCAACTTCTAAATCTAATGTTACCGGAAATGTTTTCACCAAATCGCTGAATTCGTAATCGAGGGTTTTGTAAACACTTTTCTCTAATTTTCCTATTGTATAATGAATGTAATATTCAGGCGTTTGTATTGGATTTTCGTCTGAATTATTTATTATCAAAAATCCTTTAGGCGAATTGCTCTTTACGGTTTTTTCAAAACTTGCATTTATCCATCTTCCGTTTGAAAAATATTGCGGGATACGAGTTGCTGGTTCTAAACGTGCAGCAATTCCTTTGCTTCGACATACAGCCACGAAAAAAATATCTCTCGAAAGAGAATTGGTAATCCTTAGATTATAAACGCCCATTGGTGTGATGGAAACTCTATAGTAGTTAGATTTTTCGTCAATTTTTATATTCTGTTTTACCCAGTTGATAATATTATTAGGATTTAAAAACTCATTGTTTTTAAATTCATTTTGAAAGAAAGATTTGTATTGTGTAATAAGTTCAAAATTTATTCTTGGCGATAGAATATACTTAAAAAAAATATCATCTTTCACTTTTTGTTCGCCCGAAAAAAGCAAATGATCTATAAGTATCTCTGCCTTTGTGTCGCGCAAATCTTTTTTCGAAATATTGGCAAGGAGAGGAATTATCAGTTCCTTATTTTCCTTCGATTTAATAAATTCCAATATTTCCTTCCAGTTTCCTTCACTAAGATCGAGAAAATGCCAGGTTTTTTCGGGATTGATATTTACAGATTTTGCAAACTCATATGCTTGAGCAGAATCTATGAACGTCTCCATATATGCAGTTCTAATTTTGTCTTCCTCTTTTAGTTTTCTTGCATTTTCTTCTTTTCCCTTAGTGGAAACTGATTTTGGAACTTTTTTAATTGGTGGAGTCAAATCGAATTGTTCAACTTTTGATAGTACAGGAGTTTCTTCCAAAATAATTAGCACAGTATCAGTTTCTTCAATAGTTATTTTTTTGTATGCAAATTTGTTGTCAAAACTGCACCATATCATCAAATCTCCAAAGCCAGTAAGTAAAGAAGCAATTCCGTCATCATTGCTCATTTTTGAAGCTATTGAGTAGAACTCGGCATAATTATATAGTCCAAAATCAACTTTTGCGTTTGCAAGTGGTTTGCTGTCTTTTCCCGAAATTGTTTGTACATATATTGTTTTTGTAGGTGCATAATTGGCAAGCAAATTAATTCGTGTATAAAGTTCTTCTTTCAAAATTATTTCCTCTGGTCCGTCATATTTTCCAAAAACGTTTGTATTAACCAGCATTGCTCTGAGAGCCGGACCTGCAAACCAGCCTATATTCAAATCGGCTTCAGGCTCGCAAGCACCCAAAAAATACCATTTATTATCTACCCAAACTTCTACCCAAGCATGATTGTCGTCGCAATGTGCCCAGCGCGGAGTGTAGCACTGGCGTGCAGGAATTCCTGCTGCTCGCATGGCAGTAACCGTAAATGTTGATTCTTCGCCACAACGACCCCATGATGTGCAAACTGTACTTAATGGTGCACTGGTTCTCATATCTGAGCCTTTATACGAAACTTTTTCGTGGCACCAGTGATTTACTTCCAATGCCGCTTCTTTCATCGAAAGGTGTTTTATGCGTTCTTTCAACTCATTGAAAAATACAATTCTGGCCGTGTCGAGATTTTCATTATTGATTCTATAAGGTAAAACAAAGTGCCTGAAAATATTTTCAGGAATTGTTTTGCCCCAGCTAAAAGTATCTTTTGTCATCAAGGCAACTTCGACATTTTGCAAGAAAAACTCACCATCGTAATCGGCCAAATCGCTCAGTGGCATATATGCAAACAAAAACTGTAAAGCCTCCTTTTTTTCAAGAGAAATATCGGAATTTAACACAGCGAACAATTTATTTGCTCTGTTATTTGCCTTTTTTTTCTGCTTTTCGAACTGTTCTACAACTTGGGCTCTGTATATTTCGTCAGATATGAAATGTTTTTCCTGTTTTTTGCACGAATAACTTGCAACAATCAAAATTATTAGTGTAGTTTTTAAAATTCGTTTCATTTTCTATATAATTATATTTTTTATTTGAACTATTGAGTGAATGTTATAAAATCGTCAGGAGAAATTATTTTTGTGAAAGCATCGGGGTATAGATTTGTAAAAGCACGACTAATGTAGTTCTTTTTCGTTTTGCTCCATTTTATTTCATATGCCGAAAGTTTATCGTGATGCGATTCAACATAATCAACTTCACTTTGATTATAGTTTCTCCAAAAAAAGCTTCGTATTGAAGGCCTTGTCCAAACATTCATTTTCATCCGTTCGCCAATCATGAAGTTTTCGAAAAGTTGCCCAATGTCATTTCTTTGCGAAATATCCCTGTAATCATCTAAAATCGAATTTCTAATCCCGTTGTCCCAAAACAAAATTTTACTCATTTTGCTCACCTCTTTTCGAGAGTTCGTACTGTAAGATTTTAGCTGATAAATCACAAACGATTTTTCTAACAAGTCGATATAGTTTTCGACAGTTTCCGATTTTGTTTTTAACTGATTAGCCAGTTCATTCACCGAAACTTCAGAACAAACTTGGTATGCCAGAAGTTTTAGCAATTTATCGAGCAATTCGGGTTTTCGAATATTTTTCCAAATCAAAACATCTTTATACAAATATTGTTGCGACAAATTTTTTAGCATTATTTCTGCCAGCTCACGTTTCACACAAATTTCAGGATAGTTACCATAAATAAGGTGAAACGCCAACTCCTGCTCTATTTCGAATTGTGATTTTCCTTGATATATTTCAGATAGGCTAAAAGGGTACAGATAAAAAAGAAAGTGTCGCCCTGTCATTGGCTCAAAAATTTTATCCGAAATTTCCAAAGCTGACGAACCGGTTGCTATAAATTGCACATCCTCGAAATTGTCAACCATTAGTTTTAGCAACAATCCGGCATTCTGAATTCTCTGAATTTCATCAATTATAACAATTTTGTGATTGCCAATGACATTGGAAATATCAGTAATAGTAGGGTTTAAAAGGCGTTGGCGAACCGAAATTATATCGGCATTTAACCAAAGCGTATTTTCAAAATCGGAACTTAGATGTTGAAGCATGGTTGTTTTCCCGACCTGCCTGGCTCCTATTATCACAAGTGCTTTTCCTTTGAAAAGCAAAGATTTTAATTGTTGTTCTATTTTCCTTTTCAAATTTTTCATTTTGCAAATATAAGGAAAATTTTACGAACTGGAAATATTAGTGGTTATTTTTCCAGTTCGCTGGAAATATTAGTGGTTATTTTTCCAGTTCGCTGGAAATATTAGTAGTTATTTTTCCAGTTCGCTGGAAATATTAGTAGTTATTTTTCCAGTTCGTTTTGCAAATGATAGCAATTAAAATTGTAGTGAAACCCAAAATGACATTTATACAACTGCTATTCAGACATTTATATTTACATTAGTTTTCCCAAACTAATGCACTCGCACCTAAAATAGCAGCATTCTGGTCAGGAATACCAGAAGGCAAAATCTGAACTTTATTTTTAAAAATATTCAACAAATTTTCTTCTAAATATATTTTTGTTGGTTTAATAATCAGTTCACCGGATTTTGCTAATCCTCCGAATAGAAAAATTGCTTTAGGGCTTAGAGTTGCAACCGCATTTGCCAAAGCAAATCCAAGAATTTTTCCTGTAAACTCAAAAGCTTCAAGAGCCATTTTATCAGACCTGTTGGCTGCCTCAGCAATTAGTTTTGAGGTAATTTTTTCCGGTACAAAATTTCTTAACTCGCTTGCTTCATCAGATTTTTTAAGCAATTCAAGCACTGTTTTTAGAATTCCCGTGGCCGAAGCATAAGTTTCTAAGCATCCTAATCTGCCACAGCCACAGGTTCTACCTTCCGGATTTATGACAGTATGTCCAATCTCGCCGGCAAAACCATCGTGTCCGTAAACAACTTTTCCATCAACTACAATTCCGCTTCCCAAACCGGTGCCAAGTGTTATCACAATAAAATCGTTCATGTTTTTTGCTCCACCATAAATCATCTCACCCATAGCTGCTGCATTGGCATCGTTGGTGAGGAAAACCGGATAGTTCATTTTCTTTTCGAGCTTTTCGGCTAATTTCACTTTTCCCTTCCAACGCAAGTTTGGAGCAAAATCTATTGAGCCGGTATAATAGTTTCCGTTTGGTGCACCAATGCCAATTCCTTTGACTTTTGTGTCGTTTTCAAGATTTTCAATCAATCGTTTCAGGCTGTTGGAGAGTAGCTCAATAAATTCATCTACATTTTCATATTTTCTTGTCGAAATACTTCCTTCTGCCAGAACTTTTGCATCCTTATCAACAACACCAAAAACTGTATTTGTGCCACCAATATCTATTCCTATTGAAACTTCTTTCATCTCTATTTTTATAAATTTTCAAATTGTGTCAAATATAGGAAATTTTAGATTTTCGGACATCAAATTTTTAATCTGCAAATATTTAAGAAAAAGTATATTACATTTGCTAATTATTAATTTTCACTAATTAATGTAATTTTGAAAAAAGGAACAATACTGACCATTTCGCTTTTGCTTTTTTTCTTATTCTGCTATTCTCAAACAGATATTAATTCCATTTTGAAGCTTGATACTATTTATTGTGTTGAAGAAACTGAAAAACCATCAGTTAATGATTTGGTATATTATGTAAATGATGATTTATTTTATTTTATCAATTATAATTCAAGAAAGGCTGATGACATTTTAGTTTTGAATGAGATAAATCTAAAAAGTGGCTATAAAACGAGATACTATGGAATATTTGATCTATATGAACACAAAAACAGTATTTTTAAAGACTATGAAATAGTATTTAGTTCAATGTATGTTAAAGATTCACTTCTTTATTTCATAGCATTTGACAAACTTTATTCCTATATTATTTCAAATGAAGAAATAGAATTCTACCAAAAAGTAAATATTAAGCTATCAAATATTAATTGCATCAAAAATAAGATTGTTTTATATCATAATTACAATTTCCACAAAAACAACAAGACCGAACCAACCGTATTATCAATTTTTAATGAAGAAAAGTTTACTATTGGAAAAACTATTACACCAAAATTTGAGAATCTTTGTTATACACACTTTAATCCAAACAACTGGTTCGATTTTAGCTCAAATTCAATATCATTTTGTCAAACAGTTGATTATAAGATTGATTTTTATGATAGTAATCTAAAAAAAATCAATCAAATAATCAGGAATATTGATAATTGGGAAAAAGCACCTAAAAAGAAAAAAGATCAAAGTGCTCACGATTGTTTAGATTATTACAATCCATGGGAAGATAAAATTGCAAGATTATTGGGTGGATACTTCATTAATGATACTGCTTTTATTACACAATATAAACTACCTCAAGTTGAAGAAAATGACTTTAAATATTTCTTCGATATTTGGAGTTTTAATGGCAATAAGTGGGAGTTATCATTCAGTAATTTGTGTAATTCGTTCAAGTTTAAAATTGATAAAGATACCATTTTAACAAATGAAAATTTTCCGTTTAATTCCATGACTTACCCAAAATATATTGTTCATAATAATAGAATTATTTCTTTTCGGGTGGAACCTTACATAAATCCAATAGGCTTGACAAAAGGGGAATATGATGAAAAACAGAATTCTTATCTATTAGATTCGGATGTGCCAAAAAGACTACAATTGTTTGTTTTTGATATAATAGCTGAAAAATAGCATTTATGACAAAAAGATCAACTTCAAAAGTGAGAAGTGCAATTTTCATTACTTTCTTTTTTGCTTTCTCCACAATTTTTGGACAACAGTACACAAGTAATTCAGCTTTTTATAATTTGGCTGGCGAAAAAGTAATTGCTGGATATACCGGAGCAAGCTGACCCCCTCCGAGCGATAAAAAAAATGTTGTTTTTCTGAGTGAAATTTGTCTGTCATTCCGGCAGATGTTGACCCCTTTTTTGCGGCGGCGGCTTTCGAGAAACGGAGCATGTTGACCC
>JABHKC010000079.1 GCA_018692315.1 Bacteroidota bacterium
AAGCAAGACAACAAAAGCAATTATAAGCTTTCAAACTCTAATTGTTCCGTTCCGCTATGCTCCACTTCTCAATTAGAGTTTGAAAATAAAAATGTAAACTCATAATAGAATTAAAAAATATGTGTAAATTTGTAACAGGATATAAATGTTTAACTGTAAACTTTTTTTAGGACGAGTCAGGCCAAGGTCTATAATTTTTTCAAAATTATTTCGGTTGGAGCAATAAATTTATTGTATCAATAAACACCAAGTTTTACCTCTTTATTCACCTATATTGAAAAATGGAAATTTTGGCGTGCACCAAAATAGGTTTTTCAAGTTCAAACTTGTGATTTGTTTCAAAATAATTTAGTTCCTTGAAACTATGAATGCTTACAAATACCCCATTAATTTAAACAATTTCAATTCGTGTTTTTCATACATTTTTGATACCCAGCTTTTAATATCAAATTCCGTTTCAAGATTTATTCCTATCAAATTTAATAATGGCACAGACAATTTTAACTTCATCTGAATATCGTCGGTTTGTTTTATGTCGGCATAAATTTCTTTTAACCTGCCATCTAAATAATCCTGATGTTCGTCGAAAACGGAAGCAATATATTTTGTAATCCCCTTTTCTATTTCAGAAGTTTGTGCTGCGTTCATTTCTTTTATGGCATCGGCAATTTCATCTTTAATTTTGCTCTTTATTTTGGCTGTAAATTTCTTCGTTTCCCTCATCCCAGAAATTGCTCAAAATCAAAGTTTCGAGATGGGTGCATTCAAAAAGTTCGGGCAGTTCGTTCAAATCTGTAATGCCACATCTGCCCAAATCTAAATGTGGGTTTTGGCTTTCTTTGCAGTTTTTTATTAGTTTTTTTGCTTGGCTTAGGTCGTTTTGTTTTGCCATAAAATCTATTATTTGCGAATTATTAATATTTCATTTTCAATAATATTGAATAATTCAATACTACTTGATGCAAATATAATGAAATTTGCAGGGAGGTTTCTTTTTTTTGAGAGATAGTTTTTGATTTAGGCGGAAAAACTAATAATTTTACAAAAAATATTATGATAATTGTAAAGAAATAGAAAATATGTCAATTTTAAATTCATTATCATCCTCGCTCGGGCAGCGGGGAAACAAAGCAGAAATTACTTTGGCAAAAGAAATTGCCGAAACAGAAAACCATGATGCAATAAAAGAACTGGTTGAAAACCTGCAAAATAAGGATAAAAAAATTCAGTCGGATTGTTTAAAAACACTTTACGAAACATCCTACATAAAACCGGAACTGATTGCAGAATATCATGAAAATTTCCTCGATTTAATAACAAGCAAAAACAACAGGCTTGTTTGGGGAAGCATGATTGCTTTGATGTCGATTGCCGATTTGAAACATGCCGAACTGTTTTCATCAATAGATTTAATTTCGGAAGTGATTGAAAAAGGCTCGGTAATTACTATAGATTGTGGTGTGAGAATTCTGGCTAAGCTAAATAAATATGACGATTACCACAGCAAAACAGAGCCATTGTTATTAGAGCAAATCTGGAAATGCCCGATAAAACAACTGCCTCAATATATAGAACAATCCTTGGTTTCTATCACAAAAAACAATAAAGAGATATACTTGAACATAATCGAAAAACGAAAGCCCGAATGCGACAAAGAATCGCAAGTGAAAAGATTAGAGAAGGCTTTGAAACAATTAGAGAACCTTTAAAAATGCAATTTTCTTCCTTGTTTCGATATTTCAAATTATTTGATTTCTAATTTATCTTGCAAAAGTTTTTTAATCAATTTTGGTTGAACTTCCCCGTTTGTCTCTTTCATTATTTCATTTATCAATACATTGATAATTTTGGTTTTGCCATTTTTATATTTTATAACTTTATCAGGGTGTTTTCTTATTATTTCATTTGCCAAACAATTTAAATCTGCTTCTGAAATATCCGATTCAAGATTTTGATTTTTAATAATTTCTGCTGGAGATTTGCATGGATTTGCAAGCATTTCAGGAAATACTTTTTTTTGAGCTGAAGTATGGCTAATTTTTTCATCTGCAATTAAATTTACAAGTGATGCTATATTTAGAGCAGAAATCGAAAATTTCTTAATTGTAATCTTGTTTTCTTTCAGGTAGGTTTTTATTTGAACAAGAAGCCAATTTGCAGCAATTTTATAGTTTTTTGTATGCAAAATAATTTCACTAAAATAAATTGCAATTTCTTTATTTTCTGAAAGCAAATTTGCATCATAATAAGATAGATTACAAAGCTTTATAAATTTCGACAAATAATAATTCGGAAGATGTGGCATTTTTTTACTTATCTCGTCAATGTATTTTTTTTCGAGCAGAAGAGGCAAAATGTCGGGTTCACTAATAAATCTGTAATCCTTAGCTGATAATTTATTCCTCACAGGAAAAACCTTATTTTTGACCTTGTCGAATGCCAGAGTTATACTTTCGGGTTTTTTCCCATTGCTAAGAATTTTTGCTTGTCTGTCAATTTCGGCATTTATGGAGTTCCTTAAATTTGAAAATGAATTTAGATTTTTAATTTCCGAGTGCGTTTCAGCAATTTCAGTATTTTTTTCTCTTACCGAAATATTTGCATCGCAACGCAAGCTTCCCGATTCTAAATTTCCATCAGATATTTCCAGATAGCGAACCAATTTTCTAATTTCGGAAACAAAAAGAACAACCTCTTCAGAATTTTTAATTTCGGGAGCAGTTACAATTTCTAACAATGGAATTCCTGCTCGATTCATATCAATTAAGGCAATGTTTGAATCTTTGTCATAAATAGTTTTTGCAGAATCTTCTTCCAACTGAATGCTTGTAATATTTATCTGTTTTTCAGTTGCTTTTAAAAAATTTATTTTAATATTTCCACCTTTACAAATAGGGCAATCTTTTTGAGTTATTTGGTAAGCTTTCGGCAAATCGTAATAAAAATAATTTTTTCTCACAAATTCAACTTGTTTGGAAATCTGCGAATTACATGCAATTCCGAGCCGAATGGCAAATTCTATCGCTTTCTGGTTTGGAACTGGCAATGTCCCCGGATATGCCAGACTGGTCTCACTAATCTGAGAATTTGGAATTTCAGAATGACAATTTTTTTCGGAAGAAAACATTTTCGTTTTCGTAAGTAGCTGAATATGTATCTCTAAACCAATTGCAACTTCAAAATTCTTATCTATATTTTTCATAAAATATATTTTTTATGTTTGTAAAATTAATTTTTTGAATTTTAATTTGTAATATTTTGTATAGTTAAGGAGTTTTGTTTGCAGTTATGTTTCTTGTTATTAAATAGATAAACTTGTTTATGAAAAAAGTATTTTATGTTTTCATCATTCTAATAATAATTGTTTCGGCGTGTAAAAGCGAGGAAACGAAAAAGAAAATTGCTCAGGTAGATAGCCTAATTGTTGAAATAAAAACAATGAATGACAAGCTGTTAAATATAAATATTGATACTATAAATTACGTATTCGATATTTTGAGTGTGAATATAGAATATCTTGGGCAGGAAGGAATTTCATTTCCTGACGACAGCGAACTAAAAAATAAATTTGCTAATTATGGAACAATTTTCAAGTTTCTAAAAAAATATTTGCAACGCTACAATGGTTTGCAAAAAGAAATTGATTTTTCGAAGAATCATCTTGAAGGTTTAAAACACGATGTAGAAAATAAATTGTTAAGTGATTCCATATTTTTTATATATTTCAATGATGAAAAAAGAATTTTGAACAAACTAATTTTTGAAGTAGATCAAAGTTTAAATAAAATTGAACCTCAGGTTGAACTATTTTTCGAAATAAATTCAACAATTGAACAATTCATTGAGAAATCAAAAGCCACAAATAATATTCCTGATAAAAAATTGAAAAAATAACATTATCCAAAATTTATCCCTACATTTAATAGTTAAAATGAAACATCAATATATAACAATAGTATTAGTTTTTTTCACCTTTCAAATATTTGCCCAAAAAGTATCGGATAGCAGATTAGCTGCAGAATATTATAGAAGCAAAGATTTTGCGAAAGCCGCTGTTCTTTACAAAAAGCTTTCTGAAAATTCAAGCTCGCAGACATATTTTACGTATTATGTAAATTGCCTGATAGAACTTAAGGAATTAGCTAATGCCGAAAAAGTAGTGAAACGGCGTGTAAAAAAATATCCGAATGAGCTTGCCTACTACGTCGATTTGGGACATGTTTATGAAGTTCAAGGCAATGAGTCAAAATCTAAACAAAGCTACGAGAAAGCAATAAAAAAGCTCACAGCCAACAAAAATCAAATAATTCGACTGGCAAATTCTTTCAGAATGAAAAGGAAGTGGGACTTTGCAGAAATTGTTTATCTTGAAGGCAGGAAGCTGCTAAAAGATAATACAATTTTTAGCAACGAAATGGCGAACAACTTCATGGCACAACGCAAATACAATCTTATGATAGACGAGTATTTGAATATGTTAACTTATGGTTCGTCAAGCCTGAAAAGTGTTCAGCAACGCTTGCAATCGGTTCTTTTCATGGACGTAAACGACGATTTGAAAAATCTGATTAAGCAAAATCTTGTTCGTCGGATTCAAGCAAATCCAAACCAAACACAATATAGCGAGCTTTTGGTGTGGTTTTATATTCAAGGCAAAGAATTCGATAAAGCATTTTTTCAGGCCAAAGCCATTGATAAACGAAACAACGAAAATGGAAACAGAATTATTTCGCTTGGAAAAGTAGCAAGATCGAACAAAAATTTTGATTTGGCTACTGAGAGTTTCAACTACGTTATAAATAAAGGGAGCAATTGCACAAACCATTATATTGCAAACGAAGAATTGCTACATACACTTTTTCTCAAATATGAAATCGGAGCAAAAAACGATAGAAATGCTGTTTTAGAGTTAGAAAATAAGTATAAAAATACCATAAATAAATTTGGTAAAAGTGCTCTAACAATAAAATTAGTAAAAGAATTTGGGCATATTTTAGCATTCTATTTGCACAAAAAAGATGAAGCAATAAAAATTATGGAAGAAGCTATCACTTATAAAAATATAAAACCCGAACAATTGGCATATTGCAAATTAGAACTGGCAGATATTTATTTGTTGCAAGGAAATATATGGGAAGCAACTCTTGTTTATGCAAAAGTAGAGAAGACAAACAAAAATAACCCTATCGGCCATGAAGCAAAATTCAGGAAAGCCAGGTTAGCATACTATGCCGGCGATTTTCAGTGGGCTGAAGCACAGCTTGATGTTCTGAAAGCAAGCACCTCAAAACTTATTGCTAACGATGCTTTCGAACTTTCGCAATTGATAAATGACAATACTGCTTTAGACACTTCCGAAACAGCCCTTAAAATGTTTGCATTAGCAGATTTGTTTTTATATCAGGGAAATAACATTAGTGCAGAAAGTGTTTTTGATTCGATTTTAATCATTTTCCCAAATCATTCATTGATTGATGAGGTTTATCTTCGGAAAGCAAAATTGATGTTAAAAAATGAAGATACTGAGATGGCAGTTGAATATTATCAAAAATTGATTGACAATTATGCACATGATATTTACGGTGATGACGCATTGTTTGCTTTGGCAAAAATTTACGATTACAGATACGCAAATACTGAAAAAGCTATTGAACTTTATCAGAAATTATTGACTGAATTTCCTGGAAGTATCTTTGTTGTAGAAGCCCGAAAACGTTTCAGAACTCTCAGAGGTGATAATCCTGAAATAGAAGAAGTTATAAACTAACAATACGGCAGTTTGACAAAAGAAAGAATCATTTTAGGAATAGATCCTGGCACTGCCATTACAGGTTATGGATTGATAAAACTTGTTCAAAAAGAGATTATTATAATAAATTTTGGGGTTATCGAATTGCACAAATATTCTGATCATTACCTGAAATTGAAAAAAATATTCGAACGAACTTTGCATTTAATCGACGAGTATCACCCCGACGAACTTGCAATAGAAGCCCCATTTTACGGAAAAAATGTACAATCGATGCTGAAGCTCGGCAGAGCTCAAGGCGTGGCAATGTCTGCCGCATTGTATCGTTCAATCCCAATTTTCGAATATGCACCCCGAAAAGTAAAAATGGCAATAACGGGCGTTGGCAGTGCCTCGAAAGAACAAGTTGCCGATTTCTTGAAATATTTGCTAAAAATTGAAATTCCCATACATCTTGATGCCACCGATGGTCTTGCAGTAGCAGTTTGCCACTCAATGCAAAACATTAATACACAGTCGAATGGAGCAAAAAGCTGGAAAGACTTTATTAACAAAAATCCGGGGCGCTTGGTTTGATTTTTGGTTTCCCAAAGGTTTCGCTTCAAACTAAGCCTTCGGTTCAAATGTCGAATAATATTTTTATTGATTCCTTTTTTTGTAGCTTAAAAAATCATTGAATTTAGGCGTTGAATTGAAAACAATAATGCAAAGAAATGCAATTAGAAAAAGATATATACATCACATTTACAATCAGGGAATCAACCGTCAAAAGATTTTTTTCAATCGCCAAAATTATTTGCTTTGTCTGCGGAAGTTAAAAACTCATATACTGCCATTTGCCGTTATTTTAGCTTAGTGCTTGCCAAATCATTTTCATCTGATGGTCTTGGTAAGAGAAGTCGAGTTGGCAATTGAAGGAGCGAAGGCTTCGCTTGAAGCGAAACCCTCGCTAAAAACACGACAATAACAGTGTTCAATTGGAATAATGCTCCGATCATATACAAATGCAATAAATAAACAACAAAAATCTAGTGGTGGTTCTCTATTCAGAAAATTGACTAAAGCCTAATGCCTAAACTGTCCAAACACTATTGTACCTGCATTTTTCAGCGAAGCGGAATAACAAAAATTAATATTTAAAATCCCGAAAAACAGTATCCCTAAATTTGTTTCAACTATATCCATCAAAATCCTGTAAAAGCAGGCATGGTAGAAAATGAGACAGATTGGGAATTTTCTTCCGCAATAGATTATGCAGATGTTAGCTGAATAATTCATAAATATTTCTACTACAAACTCAAACTGCGCACCATCTTCTACCGTTCTTAATTTTTATTTCATCAAAATAGCTTGCTATTACTCAAAAATAAAAATCTGCGATAGTTCAAATCTGACGCACATTTTGAGCTTTCGTTACGAAAATTCATGAATTAATCAGGCTAAGAGATGGAAATTTGAATAATTGGATAGTTGTAAAAAATTAAGTAATGTAAAGTCAGAGTCTCACTTCAAGTGTGCCTCTGATTATTTGACTAACAAACAATAATAGTAATAACAATGATATTATCTTCGAAAAAAATTACTACATTTGAGCCAAATTGAATAGAAAAAGAAAGCGATTAGCTTTTTTCGAGCTAACCGCTTTAAATGTTTTCACAACGGAATAATCCTTATTGTGAATTGCTTCAATTTGTATTGGCAAATATAGTGTAAATTTTTAAAATACAATAAAAAATGAAAAAGATTTTAGGATTGGATTTAGGAACAAACAGCATTGGTTGGGCGCTAATTGAAAGAAACTTTGATGAGAGGAAGGAAAATGCTCTTGGAGATGGAAAAACAATAGGAATGGGGAGTAGGATTATTCCAATGAGCCAAGATATTTTGGACAAATTCGGCCAAGGACAAAGTCATTCTCAAACTTCAGAAAGGACCAATTATCGTGGTGTTAGACGATTGAGACAAAGACATTTACTTAGGCGAGAACGATTACACCGAGTTTTAAATATTTTGAAAGCATTGCCCGAGCATTATGCAAGTCAAATTGATTTTGAAAATAAAAAAGGTCAATTTATTAATAATGCAGAAATAAAATTCAATTATATAGAAACCGTATCCAAAAAATCTGAATTCTTGTTTAAAGATAGTTTTTCGGAAATGATTGAAGAATTTAAGCAAGTCCAACCTAATTTATTTTATAAAAGAAAAAGTAGCGATGAAACAAAAATTCCATACGATTGGACAATTTATTATTTGCGAAAAAAAGCCTTAAAAGAAAAAATAAGACTCGAAGAATTAGCTTGGATATTGCTTAATTCTAATCAAAAACGTGGGTATTATCAATTACGAGGTGATGAGGTAGATGAACAAGAAGGGAAGACTAAAACTTTTGAAGTATTAGAGGTTGAAAGAATAGTTGATTCCGGAGATAAAATAAAAGGAACAGATGATGTCCTTTATGATGTCTATTTTTCGAATGGCTGGAAGTATGATAAACAGATTGTAAAAACGGAAAATTGGCAAGCTAAAACCAAAGAGTTTATTGTTACAACCTCAACAAATAAAGACGGAAGTATAAAGCATAGTTTTAAAGCAGTAGATTCTGAAAAAGATTGGATTGCTATCAAAAAGAAAACAGAACAGGATATATGGCAAGCCAAAAAACATGTTTGTGAGTATATATATGACACTCTTCTTTCTGACCCAAAACAAAAAATCAATGGTAAACTTGTAAAAACTATTGAACGTCA
This sequence comes from Bacteroidota bacterium, assembly GCA_018692315.1. NCBI lineage: Bacteria > Pseudomonadati > Bacteroidota > Bacteroidota bacterium. Next base: position 8,500 of record JABHKC010000079.1, read on the forward strand.
TTTTTATAAAAAAGAACTCACAGCTATTCTCGGAAAACAGAAAGAGTTTCATAAAGAATTGCAAGACGATAAATTGTTAAATGAATGTATAAACGAGTTGTATCCAAACAATTATGCACAGCAAAATATCCTAAAACAAAAAGATCTGGCAAATTTGTTTGTTGATGACATTATATTTTATCAGCGGCCATTAAAATCTAAAAAATCGTTAATTGACGGATGTAAATATGAAGTCAGACCAATGAAAGATTCAAACGGTGATTTAAGTAAAGACGATAATGGAATACAGATAACAAAACCAATCAAAGTTATTCATAAGAGTCACCCACTATATCAGGAATTTAGATTATGGCAGTTTATTGAAAATATTAGAATTTTACAACGAGAGAAAAATATTGATGGAAAGGTTAATATTGATTATGATGTTACTTCTGAATTTTTGCTGGATATTGAATCAAAAGTAAAACTATTTGAACTTTTCAATGATAGAGAAAAAATTAAGCAAAGTGTTTTCTTAGGACAATTTAAGGATAATTCTGGCAAAAAGATATCTGAATCAGATTATCGTTGGAACTATGTAGAAGATAAGGAATATCCGCTAAATGAAACACGGGCTTTGTTTATTAAGGAATTCAAAAAACATAAAGATTTTGATTGGCGAGCATATCTGACACAAGCAAACGAAGCAAAACTTTGGCATTTATTTTATTCTATTTCAGACAAAAAGGAATTGGAAAGAGCCTTAGATAATGAGAACTCAAAACTTGGTTTACCAATAGAAATAAGACAAGAATTAAAAAAAATCAAACCTTATAAAAATGATTATGGAGCTTTGTCGGAAAAAGCAATAAAAAAATTATTGCCGTTGATGAGGTTAAATAAAAACACAGAGGAAATAAAACTGGAATACAAAAATAGAATTGATAATATTTTCTATAGGTTAGATGAAATAAATCAAGACAAAACAAAAATTTCAGAAGTTGGTGATGATGATATTACAAAGGGAATGTTGAAAAGTTTTTGTGGTTTTGGGAAAAAATATTCGGGCTTAAAATTACACCAAGCAAGTTATATTATTTATGGAAAACACGCTGAAGCAAATGATACAAATGTATGGAAAACACCGGCACACTTAGAGAAATTCATAAAAGATTTTAAGCAACATTCTATACGAAATCCGATTGTAGAACAAGTTGTAACCGAAACTTTGCGTGTTGTACATGATATTTGGCAATATTACGGAAAAGGAAAAGAAAATTTCTTTGATGAAATTCACGTTGAGTTGGGGCGAGAAATGAAAAATCCGGCAGATAAACGTAAACGAATGACTGACAAAATCAACAAAAACCAAAATACAAATCAACGTATTAGAGTTTTACTGCAAGAATTCAAAAACCAAAATATTGAAGGTGTAATACCAGAATCACCAAATCAGCAAGAAAAATTGAGAATTTTTGAAGATGATGTTTTATCACAGTTTTCTGAAAAAGAATTGGAAAAACAAGAAGGAGTTAATATTTCAAAAATATTAAAGTCAAAGGAGCCAAGCACGAAGGAAATTGAAAAATATAAATTATGGTTGGAACAGAAATACATTTCGCCATACACAGGACAAGTAATTCCTTTAAGCAAACTTTTTACTACAGAATATGAAATTGAACATATTTTACCTCAAGCAAGATATTTCGATAATTCGCTTAACAACAAAATCATTTGTGAATCGGAAGTAAATCGTTTCAAAGAAAGCCAAACTGCTTTTGAAATGATTACTAAAAATTCAGGTAGAATAATTGACCTTAGTCAAAACAAATCTGTTAAACTTTTCAGTATCGAAGAGTATCAGAAACACATTACTCAACATTTTGCAAAAGGAAGTACAAAACAGAAAATTCTTTTAAGCGAAGATATTCCTGAGAATTTTATATCACGACAATTAAACGATACAAGATATATTAGCAAACTTGTAAAGGCATTGTTAAGCAATATTGTAAGAGAGGAGAATGAACAAGAAGTGACATCTAAAAATGTGGTGGCAGTAACCGGCAATATAACTTCTTTTCTGAAAAAGGATTGGGGGCTAAACGACAAATGGAACGAAATTGTTGAGCCAAGATTTATACGAATGAACGAAATTACAAACTCGAACGATTTTGGATATTTCGATGATAAAAAAGGTTTTTTCAGAACAGATGTTCCCACCGAGCTAAAAAAAGATTTTAATAAAAAACGAATTGATCATCGACATCACGCAATGGATGCTTTGGTAGTTGCTGTGGCTACCAAAAATCATGTAAATTATTTGAGTAATCTTCATGCAAAATCGGACAACTCTCGTTTCGATTTGCGAGATAAACTTCGCCGAATGGAAGAAAAAATCTATAAAGGAGAAAAACGAAAATACGCAAAAGAATTTTTAATGCCTTGGAATGGATTTCCGGTAGAGGCAAAAAAATGTTTAGAAGATATTGTTGTTAGTTTTAAACAGAATTTAAGAGTAATAAACAAAGCAAGCAATAAATATCAAATTAAAAAGAAAGGTAAAGCTGAAATAAAAACTCAAGAAGGAACAAATTGGGCTATCCGAAAACCGATGCACAAAGAAACAGTTTATGCTAAGGTAGATTTACGACATAAAAAATCTATTGCAATAAATGCTGCAATTGATGGATTTATGAAAAATAAATTTGTATTTGTTGATAAAGAATTAAAGCAAAAAATAAAAAACTTAGTTCAGCTTTCTTATGATAACAAGATGATTATAAGATATTTCAAGGAGAATAAGTTTAAAAACAAAAAACTAAAAAAAGTTGAAGTCTATTATCAAGACAATTATTTCTCGGCTGTAAGAAAAACTATTGATGAAAGTTTTAAATCTAAAAAGTGGATAGAAGAATCAATAACCGATTCGGGAATTCAAAAAATCCTCTCAAATCATCTTGAAAAATATAATGAAACAGACGAAAATGATAAAATCAAAGAAAGGCCAGATTTAGCTTTTTCTGAAGAAGGTTTAATAGAAATGAATAAAAATATAGTTGGATTAAACGGTGGGAAAAACCATAAACCAATATATAAAGCAAGAGTTTACGAAACCTTTGGGAATAAATTTGCTGTTGGGCAAACCGGAAACAAAAAGGATAAATATGTTGAAGCTGCAAAAGGAACAAATTTGTTTTTTGCTATTTATCAAGGTAAAAACATAAAAGGTGCTGAAGTTAGACAATACGAAACAATCCCATTAAACATTGTTATTGAACGACAAAAACAAGGCGAAGACTCTGTTCCGGAAAAGTTCTTTGATAAAGACAAGTGTGAATATTCTCTTCTTTTTCACCTGTCGCCAAACGATTTGGTTTATGTTCCTACTAAAGAAGAACAAGAGGATATTAATAATATTTATTTTGGAAATCTAAGTCTGGAGCAGAAAATGCGAATTTATAAAATTGTAAGCTTTACAGGTAATAGACTATATTCTATTTCATACAATGTAGCAAAAAGTATTTTTGACAAGAACGAATATACTTTACTTAATAAAGTCGAATTTACTGACGAAAGATATTCAGTAAAAGAAACCTGCATTAAATTAAAAGTAGATAGAATGGGAAATATTAGTAAACCATAACTTAATCGAAGGTTTCGCTTTGAGCGAAGCCTTCGGTAAAACAATACTCATGAACTTCGAAAAAGGCTACCTATATCACATATACAACCAGGGAAACAACAGGCAAAAGATTTTCTTTAGTAGAGAAAATTATTTGTATTTTCTTGAGAAGATTAGAACACATATGCCACCCTACGCAGATGTTTTGGCTTGGTGTCTGATGCCAAATCACTTTCATTTGATGGTTTTGGTGAGAGAGCTGGAAATAACTCATCCGATGACTTTGAGTCATCGGATGAGTACGCAAACTCTTAACCAATCAATTGCTGTTTTGTTGAGGTCTTACACAAGAGCAATTAACAAAGAACAAGACCTATCTGGTTCTCTTTTTCGCCAAAAAACCAAGTCCGAATGCCTAAACTGCCCAGACGCAATTACTCCTTCATTTTTTAGCGAAAGCGGCTCAACAAAAATTAATATTCAAAATCCCGAAAAACAATATCCCCAAATTTGTTTCGACTATATTCATCAAAATCCTGTAAAAGCAGCCATAGTTGAAAATGAGACAGATTGGGAGTTTTCTTCTGCAAAAGATTTTGCCGGTTCGAGAAAGGGAACATTAGTTAATAAAAAAATTGCTGAAATGTTTATTAAAATAAAATAGCCGCGTTGTACATTTAGTCTAGTGTCATGAAGATACACTGAGACTAATAAAACAAAAGAACTATGATAAAAAGAACACTTTATTTTGGAAACGATGCCTACCTGAATACAAAAGACAGGCAGTTGATTATCAGCTATCCCGACGAGGAAAAGAAAACACTAAGTGTACCAATAGAAGATATTGGAGTTGTGATTTTGGATGCATACCGACTAACAATTTCGCAAAATTTGATTGCGCGATTGCTCGAAAACAATGTAGCTCTAATTACCTGCAATGGCAAACGAATGCCTCAGGGATTAATGTTGAATCTCGATGGCAATCATATTCAGCAAGAGCGATTCAAAACACAAATAGAATCAAGTATGCCGCTGAAAAAGCAACTTTGGCAGCACACTGTAAAAGCAAAAATTAGCAATCAAAGAAAATTACTTATTCAACTGATGCCCAATAGTATTCAGATGAGAGCAGGCAAGGAATTCGAAAACATGCTATATTGGCAAGATTCGGTGAAAAGTGGCGACCCCGACAATTATGAAGCCCGAGCAGCTGCATACTATTGGAAAAACATATTTTCTGAATTTGTTCAGAATTTTGTGAGAGGCCGTTTCGAAACTAGTCCGAATAATTTGTTGAACTATGGATATGCAATTTTGCGTGCAGTAACAGCTCGTTCGCTTGTTGCCAGCGGCTTGCTGCCAACTCTCGGAATTCATCATCACAACAAATACAACGCCTATGCTTTAGCCGATGATATTATGGAGCCATACAGGCCATTTGTCGATGAAATTGTATATGGAATTGTAAGAAACAGTTCGGCGAATGAAATTGAGCTAAACACAAAATTGAAAGCAGAACTTTTGCAAATTCCTGCAATTGATGTAATTATTGATGGTGAAAAAAGCCCTTTGATGATTGCAATGCAAAGGACTACGGCAAGTTTGCATAATTGCTTTGCAGGAACCAGCCGGAAGATTTTATATCCGGTTCTGTAAGTTCTTGAACATAGTCTCGGCGTGTTTTAAAAACACACCGAGACTTATAAAACAATTATGAGTTTAGACCGATTAAACAAATATAGAATTATGTGGGTAATGGTATTTTTCGACTTGCCAACCAGTACGAAAAAAGATCGCAAGCAAGCTTCACTTTTTCGTAAACGATTGATGCAAGACGGTTTTTCAATGTTTCAATTCTCTATTTATATGCGTCATTGTCCAAGCCGCGAAAATGCAAGTGTTCATGTGAAAAGAGTAAAATCGTTTTTGCCGCCGGACGGCCATGTAGGGATATTGCAAATTACCGACAAACAATTCGGCAATATCGAACTATATTTTTCGAAGAAAAAGGCAGAAAAACCGGAAATGAATCAGCAATTAAGTTTGTTTTAGAAAATTAGTCTTAGAGAGTTTTCAAGATACTCCAAGACTGGAACAAAGGAGGGCTTCTCTTTGAGTGAAACCCTCCCTACAAATGAAAAAAGGTTTTGCTCAGAGCAAAACCTTTTTAAATAAACACAGTTTTTTATTTTCAAAATATAGAACTAACTAACTGTGATACAAAACATTAAACTCAGGTGTACTGTGTTCAATATTTCAAAGATACAAAATGAAAGCAATTCACAACACAAATATATATCCAGAACAATCAATAATAACTGTGTTCAATATTTCAAAGATACAAAATGAAAGCAATTCACAACTTGAACTCGACCAGATAATTTTTGATGGTACTGTGTTCAATATTTCAAAGATACAAAATGAAAGCAATTCACAACAGTATGTAGAATCAGCAGTTACGGAAGCTGACTGTGTTCAATATTTCAAAGATACAAAATGAAAGCAATTCACAACGCAAATATATGAAGGAAATATTTATCAAGCACTGTGTTCAATATTTCAAAGATACAAAATGAAAGCAATTCACAACAAAGTAGGTAGGAAATAT
>JABHKC010000080.1 GCA_018692315.1 Bacteroidota bacterium
ACTCTTCGGCTTATAATTATTTGTGGTCGAACGGCGAAACTTCTGAAGATATTTCAGGATTAAGTGCAGGTTTATATAATGTTACTGTTTCTGATAATGATGGATGTACTGCAAGTGGAAACTATTCGGTTTCGCAACCTAGTTTACTTACCATAGCAATAGATACTTCTAACAATGTATTATGTCATGGCGGTAGCACAGGTATGATAAATTTACTAGTTTCTGGAGGAACAAGTCCATTTAGTTACTTATGGTCTAATAATTATACTACCGATCAAATTTCATTACTCCCAGCCGGTTCTTATATTTGTACAGTTACTGATTCGAATGCTTGTATCGATTCAATAACAGTTATAATTACGGAACCTGATAGCATGAATATAACAGTTACAATTAGTAATGTATCATGTAATGCCGGATCAGATGGTTCAATTAATATTAATATTTTAGGAGGAACATCACCTTATTCATATATTTGGTCAAATGGGCAAACGATAGAAGATATTTCCAATTTATCGGCAGGAAATTATGATATAACCATAACTGACAATAATTTATGTGTTCTAACAGCTTCATTTGTTATTATTGAACCTTTGCAAGCATTAGCCGGAATATATTCTCAAGTGAATGTTGCTTGCCAAGGAGATTCAACAGGTTCAATAGATTTAACAATAACTGGTGGAACCTTGCCATATAACTATTTATGGTCTAATGGACAAACCGTAGAAGACATAAACAACTTACCTACTGGAATTTACAATTTTACTATTACAGATGCAAATGCTTGTTCATATAGTGATATGGTAAATATTTCTGAACCAGAATTCCCTCTCAGTTTACAAATTGATACTTTAAATGTAGATTGTTATAATGATTCAACTGGATCAATTACCTTAAATGTAAGTGGAGGAACAACCCCATACCAATATTTATGGAGTGATGGACAGACAGTTAGCATGATTTCAGGAATTCCAGTTGGTAACTATTTCGTTACAATAACTGATACTAATTTATGTACAATCGTTGATAGTATTACAATAACAGGTCCAGATTCGGCATTATCATCATCATTGCAAATAGTAAATATTGATTGTTATGGAGATTCAACCGGGGCCATAAACTTAAGTGTATATGGAGGGACAACACCGTATTCTTACCTCTGGTCAAATGGTGAAACATCACAGGATATCTCAAATATTCCAGCAGGGAATTACTCTATTACAATTACTGATAGAAATCTTTGTCTATTGATAATTGATACTATTGTTAGCGAATCCCTTGAAATTATTCTTAGTTTAAACAGTACTGATGTTTTATGTTTTGGAGATTCGACTGGTTCAATTGATTTGACAGTTTCGGGTGGTAGTTCACCATATTCATATCTGTGGACATCAGGGCAAACAACTGAAGATATTTCTAATCTACCCGCTAATTTTTATGGTGTAACTGTAACAGATATTTTTGGCTGCTCATCAGAAATACCAATTTTCATATTCCAGCCTTCAAATCCAATTTCATATACCATTGCTACTACTGATTTAAATTGTTATAATGACTTTACAGGCGCTATTGACCTCTCAGTATTTGGCGGCACAACTCCCTATCAATTTAACTGGTCGAACATTTCTTCTTCTGAAGATCTTCTGAACATCGCTGCTGGCAACTATTTCATTACAATTACAGATACAAATAATTGTTTTGAAATAGATTCAGTATTTATTAGTGAACCAAACGAATTGACAATTACTGAAACTATTGTTGATGTACTATGCTATAATGATTCAACAGGATCAATAAGTTTAACTGTAGGTGGAGGAACGAACCCATATTCATATTTATGGTCGAACAGTGTTACATCTCAGGATAATAATCAGTTGCCATATGGGCAATATTTTGTTACAATAACAGACCAACACACTTGTACATTGATTAATAGTTTTAATATTATCCAGCCATTATCTGCACTTTCATTAGAATTGGATAGTGTCGATGTTTTATGTTTCGGAGATACTACAGGATGCACAAATGTTTCAGCTTATGGAGGAACAAGTGCATACTCATATTTATGGTCGAATGGAGTAACTTTAACAAATATTTGCAACTTAAATGCTGGTTGGTATTCTGTAACTGTAGAAGATTTTAATCAATGTAATATCATTGATAGTATAATCGTAAATCAGCCCCAATTCCCTATTTCTAGCACAATTACAACAGTCAACGTGAATTGTTTTGGAGATACAACTGGTTCAATTGATTTATCGGTATTTGGCGGAACTTCTGCATACAGTTTCGTTTGGTCTGAAAGTTCAACAACTGAAGACATTGATTCTCTATTGGCTGGCATATATTATGTAACTATTACGGATGCAAATATGTGTAATTTAGTAAGTAATGTAAATATTACTGAACCAATATCCGGTTTGAACTTAGAATTAGATAGTACCGATGTTGATTGTTATGGGAACTTTACCGGAGCTATAGATTTAACAATTAGTGGAGCAACTCCAGGATATTCCTATATTTGGTCGACAGGCTCAACAAATCAAGACATCAATAATCTTCAAGCAAATTCATATGTAGTTATTGTAACAGATGCTAATAATTGTATAGAAATAGACAGTATTATCGTAGTTGAACCAACAGAATTAACAATTGATGATTCGATTGTGCATATTGGATGTTATGGAGATACAAGTGGTTCCATCAATTTACAAATATATGGTGGAAACCCAGGATATTCAATAGAATGGAGCAACTCTTTAACAACCAACCAAATTGTAAATCTAAGCAATGGTACTTATTTGGTTACAATAACCGATACAAAATTTTGCACATTAACTGATTCATTTATTGTGAATCAGCCATTGTCAGAACTACTTGCTACTACAGACACAGCTATTGATGTATTATGTTTTGGCGATTCAACAGGTTCAATCAATATATTTCCTTTAGGTGGAACCTCACCTTATTTTTATAATTGGTCGAATACAGAAACAACACAAAATATTTCGAATTTAAATGTGGGTAATTACCAACTCACAATAACAGATAATAATGGTTGTGTCTTTAATTACAATGATACAATTAACCAACCTGATTCAATTGAAATAATTATTAATAATATTACAAACGTTTTCTGTTTTGGCGATTCTACAGGTTCAATTGAAATATCTGTTTCTGGTGGTATTGCCGGATATACATATATATGGAACAATGGAGCTACAACAGAAGATATAAACGATTTAATCAACAATACATATTCGGTAATAGTAAGCGATCAAAATGATTGTTTAATGTATGATACATTTATTGTTACGCAAACTATGGATATTATTATTATTTCATTGGACGATATAATTGATGTTGATTGCTATAACCAATTTACAGGTTCAATAGACATTTCAGTAACTGGAGGTACACCGGCATATTCCTATTTATGGTCAAACAATTCTTCTTCTCAAGACTTAAATGGACTTGGCTTTGGAGAATTTATATTAACTGTTACAGATGCATTCGATTGCGAAATGTTAGACACTTTCTATATACAACAACCTGAAAGTGCTGTATCATTGACCATTGATAACATTGAAGATGTTAAATGTTATTCAGAAAATACAGGTTTTATTGATATTCAATGCCAAGGAGGAACACCGGGATATTCGTACAATTGGTCAAATAGTTCTAGCAACGAAGATATTAGCAATCTATACGCTGGACAATATTTTCTCACTGTTCTCGATAATAATAATTGTACTTTAATAGACACATTTACTATTAGCCAACCATATGCTCTAATGATGGAAGCAAGTGTTTCAAGCTATAGCGGATATGGTGTGAAATGCTTTAACGACTCGAATGGAATGATTGAGATTAACACTTTTAATGGTACTTCACCCTACTCTTTCGAGTGGTCAAACGGCTCAACAAACGAAGATATTTACAATCTTTTTGAAGGAAATTATTCAATAACAATTTCAGATTTCTATAATTGTGAAATAGATACTACAATTAAAATAACCGAACCAAATCCTATAGATGTAGTTTACAGTACGCAAGAATCATATTGCCCTGACTCTCACGATGGCTTAATTTCAATTAATATTGCCGGAGGAATTGAACCATATTCATATTTATGGTCGAATAATAAAACAACTGAAGAAATATCAAATCTATATGCAGGCAATTATTCAATTGTGGTTTCCGATTCAAATCAATGTACCTATTATGAAGAGTTTGATTTGCAAAATTTGTATGACGCTTGCATTTTCATTCCAAATGTAATTACACCAAATGGAGATGGAGCGAATGACAAGTGGGAAATTAGAGGTTCGCACCTATACCCAAATATTGAAGTAGAATTATATAATAGGTGGGGACAGTTGATTTGGAAATCTGAAAAAGGATATAATAATAAATGGAATGGAACATCTGATGGACAACCAGTCCCGATAAATGCCTACTGGTATGTGGTAAAGCTTGGCGGAAATATTGAACCAATAGTAGGACATGTTTCTGTGTTAAGGTAAAAGTGTATTGAAAAAATATTTATAAAATGAAATAAAATTATAAAGAAGTTGCTAATGTTTTCATTTTCAATTTCTAAAAAACAAAAATGAAGTTATATAAAATATTCATATTATTATTTTTAGTTTCGATTACTGCTAAATCTCAGCAACTGCCGATGTATAGTCAGTTTCTTACAAACAGTTTTGCATATAATCCGGCTGTTACAGGAAGCGATAATTTTTCCGCAATCAGATTAACATCCCGAATGCAATGGATTGGAATAAAAGACGCACCAAAAACCACAACTCTAAGTATGCACTCAAGAATAGGAAGAACCAATTTCTATAATAACACAGGCAGAGTAAGAAACACCACTAAATTTAATAAAAAAGGAGATGTTGTAAAAACAAAGAAAATAAGCTTTAAAGGACAAGAAGCCATTGGTGCAATGATATTTACAGACAAAAATGGGCCATTCACAAGATCAGGCATTTTATTGACCGGCGCATATCATTTCGAATTCAAAAGATTTAGAAATAGAAAAAATCAAGCAACAAAATTTGCAGTTGGATTAGGCCTCTCATTATTCCAATTTCGATTAAACGAAGAAGATTTTCAGCCTTTTACAATTGATGACCAAGCCTTAACTTACGGTATCGAAAGCTCAATGATACCAGACCTAAACTTGGGATTTTATTTTTATAATTCCGAATACTTTATTGGATATTCTATTGCAAATATGATCGAAGCAAAAGTAAAACTTGGTGGCAATCATTATGGAGTGAACGAAATTGTCAAACATAATTACCTTTCTGCCGGATACAAATACAATATTAAAAGAGATTTAGATATTCAATCATCAATTCTGATTAAATCTACAAGTTACTCGGCCTCACAAGTTGATTTTAATATAAAAATGTTTTTGAAAAAAATACAATTCGGACTTTCATATCGAAACAATGGAGATCTGGCTTCAATTTTTTCAATAAAATATGGTCTTTATTTCTTTGGTTATTCCTATGATTTTTCATTCAAAAATATGACATCTTACAGTTTTGGCACCCACGAAATTGTACTTGGATATAACCTCGAAGAAAGCCTTTTTAGAGGAAAATAAGTACGGTTTTAGCATTTTGCATCCATTTTCTTCTATAAATTTTAATAATTCTATTTGGCTAAGACTTTGCCACTAAACAAATTGACCAAAGCAAGCGAAGTTATTTTGTGCGATAACAAGGCAAAAAACACAGGCATAACCATAGTTACGACGAGTATTTTTAACGAAGTTTGCGTGCAAATGATCAATCTTGAAATGCAAGTTATTTCTTAGCAATGCATAGATTCAAAACTTCCACACAAATAAAATATATTACATGAATCTTAAAAAAAAATGGCGAACGTTGACAAATATTTGATTTTTTACTCTTTATTTGTAGCTAAATTTATTCTTAATTAATTTTTGCGTAAACAATTGGTTTTATGGCAGTTATAAATATTATCGGACAAATTTTAATTCTAATCGGGTCCTTAGGCTTATTCCTTTTCGGAATGAAATTGATGAGCGAATCGCTTCAGAAAGTTGCTGGGAGCAGAATGAGGAATATTCTTGCTTCAATGACAGCAAACCGATTTAGAGGAATATTTACAGGATTTTTTGTAACCACGGCAATTCAATCCTCTTCAGCTACAACAGTTATGGTTGTAAGTTTTGTTAATGCTGGTCTGATTTCATTATTTGGAGCTGTAAGTATAATCATGGGTGCCAACATTGGAACTACTGTTACTGCCTGGATAATTTCTTTGCTGGGTTTCGGCAAACTTAGCCTTAGTGTTATTTCACTTCCGCTGATAGGCTTGGCATTTCCATTATTTTTTTCAAGCAATTCTAAACTAAAATCGTGGGGAGAATTAATAATTGGTTTTGCAATTTTGTTCATCGGACTAAATTTTTTGAAAAAAAATGTTCCTGATATGAATTCAAATCCGGAGATTTTTAATTTTCTTGCAAATTATGTACAATATGGATATTTTTCAGTTTTCCTGTTTGTAATAATTGGAACAGTTTTAACTCTGGTAATACAATCTTCGAGTGCAACTATGGCACTTACTCTTGTAATGTGCTACAATGGAATAATTCCATTCGATATGGCTGCTGCGATGGTTCTTGGTGAAAATATTGGTACTACAGTAACTGCAAATTTAGCGGCAATGGTCGGAAATAATTCAGCAAAAAGAGCCGCAAGAGCCCACCTAATTTTTAATATTATTGGAGTAATTTGGATTTTGATTGTATTTTTTCCTTTTTTGAGAGGAATTGATTGGTTAACCACTACTCGTGAAGGGATTTCGCCATTCGATTCAAATGAAACAAAACCTATTGCACTTTCTATTTTTCACTCTACATTTAACATTTTAAATACATTATTTTTAGTTGGTTTTGCCCCAACAATTGTTAAAATTGTGGAAAAATTGGTTCCCCAAAAAGAAGAAGAGGACGAAGAATTTAGACTAAAATACATTGATTCAGCATTGTTGTCAACTTCAGAAATTGCAATTACGCAAGCCAAGAATGAAATTTCAGTTTTCGGAAATCGTGTAAACACAATGTTTGAATATATTCCAAAACTTCTTGTAGAGAAGAAAAGCAAGAACTATACAAAATTGTTTAAGAAAATTGAACATTATGAGCAGATAACTGATAATATGGAAGTTGAGATAGCCAATTTTCTTACTCGAATTTCAGAAGGAGAAATAAGCTCGCGTGGTTCGAGAAGAATTAGGGCAATGCTAAAAATTGTTGATGATTTGGAAAGTGTTGGAGATATGTGTTTACAAATGGCACTTAACATTGACAAAAGAAATAACCAAAAAGCAGCCTATACTCAAAATATTCAAAATAATATAGACAAGATGTTCGAGTTGGTACAATATGCACTCGACACTATGTGCAAAAATCTTGATAATCAATACGATAATGTGCAAATTGAAGAAGCGCAAAAGGCAGAAGAAGCAATTAATTCTTATAGGAGTGAATTGAGAGAAAAGCATATTAGAGAAGTCAATTCGAGAGATTATTCCTATTTAGCTGGAGTTTCATATAGTGGCTTGTTTGCCTTGTCGGAAAAAATCGGCGATCATCTAATTAATATCACAGAAGCAATTGTAGAATTTAAATTTAAGTACAATTAATTTTGCTATTACATATTGGAACTACTCAAATTTTTTGAAAGTTTGTATCACAAAATGAGATGCTATTCGTGTAAAAAACTATTTCTTAAAACGAATAACAGTAATTCCCGAGCCGCCAAATTCAACCATTTCGTCTCCAAACCATTCTATATTTTCAACTGTTTGAATGTAATCGCGAATATATTGTCGTAAAATTCCATTCCCCGTACCATGCAGAATTTTTGCTTCAGTTATATTCAAAACTATTGCCTCGTCTATGTATTCCTTTATCGCCGAAAGAGCTTCATAAACTCTTTTCCCACGAATATCGATATTATGCTTGAAATTTAGCATTTTATCGTGCTTGTCCCATCCTACAGACAGTTTCGAACTTTTTGGAGTTCGATTGTGTTTTGCAAATTCTTTAAAACTAATTTTTTCAACCTGATCTTTTTCAATCGTTGTCATTAAATTTCCGAAAGCAATAATCCATTTCTTTTCATTCATTTCAACAAGTTCTCCAACAATATCTTGTTCTTTCAATCTGACTTTGTCGCCAATCCTAATTGTATTGTCAATATTTTTCTGTAGTTTTTCTTCAGTTATTTTAGATGTTTTTAACCCAGGATATTGATGCCGAATTTGTTTTTCCTTTCTCTCAATTTTCTTAATTTTTTCTTCATTACTTTTCTCATTAACTTTTTCTTTCTTTTCAAGCTCAATTTTATATTTCTCTAATTCTAAGCGGGCTATTTTAGTTTTTTCTTTATCAGCTTGTGTTTCTTTAATTTCACGAATGGTATTTTCTATTTGCTTATTTGCACCATTTATCAACTTTTTTGCTTCCTCGTCTGCTTCTCTAATTATTTTTTTTCGTTGCTTCTCAGTAACTTTTATATCGTTCGTATAATTTTCGATTAGCTCATCCAGTTTTTTTTCCGATTGACGTATTTTTTTTCTTTTGTTTTCCCAATATCGTTTATCGCGTACAACTTCTCTCAAAAGCTTATCAAAGTTTGTTTGGTCTTTTCCAACTTTTTCGCTTGCCAATTTCAAAATATTTTCAGGCAATCCTATTTTTTTAGCAATTTCGAATGCAAAAGAACTTCCTGGTTTTCCAATTTCTAATTTATAAAACGCTTGCATTTTATGATTATCGAAAAGCATGGCTCCATTTTCAATGCCTTCATTATTAGCTGCAAATTGTTTCAAAGATGTATAATGAGTAGTAATTACACCTTTTATCTTCAATGAATTAAGTTCATCCAAAATAGATTCGGCAATTGCAGCTCCAAGCATTGGTTCGGTTCCAGTTCCAAATTCATCGATAAGAATTAGACTTTCAGAATCGGCATTTTTCAGAAAAAACTTCATATTTAGCAGATGTGAACTATATGTACTCAAATCGTTTTCTATTGATTGTTCGTCTCCTATATCAATAAAAATCCTACTAAAAATTCCAATTGTTGATTCTTCATTCACAGGAATTAGCAATCCACATTGCAGCATATATTGCAACAAGCCAACAGTTTTTAAACAAACAGATTTCCCTCCGGCATTAGGTCCTGAAATCAGGATAATTCTTTGATTTTTATTAATTTTAACATCTAAAGGCACAACCTTTTTTCCTTCTGCTCTATGAGAAATAAAAAGCAAAGGATGAATAGCCTGATGAAATTCTAATTCTTGAGTTTTTTGTAATTTTGGTTTAACTCCTTTAATTTGAATTGCGAAAAGTGCTTTGGCACGAATAAAATCAATTGTTCCAAGAAGTTGATAAATTTCGAAAAGCTCATTAAGATACGGTCTGACAAAATTTGCAAATCCAATTAGAATTTTTAATATCTCTCTCTTTTCAGAATATTCTAATTCTCTAATTTCATTGTTTGTGTCGAAAATCTCCATTGGCTCTACAAAAGCAGTTTTCCCAGTTGCCGATTCGTCGTGAACAAAACCTTTAATTCTTTTCTTATTGGAGGCATTAATAGGAATAACCATACGACCATTCCTAATGGTTACAGACACATCTCGATCTACCAAACCTTCATTCTGAATATTTTTAAGGATATGCGACATTCGCTTTGAAACGCCACTCTGTTTCTGAAAAAGTTCATTTCGAATATTTTGCAAACTTGGTGAAGCATTGTCCCTTATTTTACCATGTTTATTTATGGTTTTATTTATTTTGTCGAGAACAAAACGAGGGAGTGAAATATTCTGAAAAAGCTTTTTTAATGTTGGGAAATCTTCCTCAGACTTATTTTCAAAAAATCGGGCTAAAGAAAAACCTGTCTCTAATGAACGCTTAAAATCAAACAGCTCGTAAATTTCAAAATATGCTCCTTCAATATATATTTTTTTCAGAAAAGGAGTAATATCAATATAATGATTTATCGGAAAATTACTTTCGTTTTCGATAATTTTTACAAATTCTTCAACCTGCGAAATTGAAGTTTTTACATGATCAAAAGATTTTGAAAATTGCAAATTCTCAACTGTTTTTCGACCTAATTCGCCGATACATAAATTTTTAAGCATCTTGCGAATTTTTTCAAATCCTATTTTCGATTCAAAATTGGGAGGATATACCATTTGCTTTTTTTGAGTGTGTTTGGTGTTTTAATATTGAAAAAATACAAAAACCTTATTTTATTCTTAAATAGAATTTCATTTGAAATTCTCATCTCAAAATTTCAATTAGTTTATGAAATTGCTCTATTTATAAAATCATTAAAAGGCTTCATAAGTTTAAATACATCAAGAGCAATTTTTTCAAAAGATTTTCCAAGAATTTCTTCATCACTCAACTCATGCACAACAATATAGCTTTTGTATTTAAGCAATTCTATATCAGGAAATTCTTTTGAAAATCCTCGTGGAGGATTTTTTAATTTTTCGCCATAAAATTCTTTAAAATGTTTGCTGAAATTTTTATTGGCAATGATTTTCTTAAATTCAACTACATTATTAAAAATCCCTTCCCTGATAGCTTTTAGTTCAGGCGATTGTGGCATATGAACTCCGCCACCGAGAAACGACATATTCGGCTCTACATGAAGATAATATCCGGCAAAACCGCTTTTTTTCCCACCTCTAACTATATAGGCTCCAAAATTTGGTTTATATGGAGTTTTGTCTTTCGAAAATCTGACATCCTTAAAAATTCTGAAAATACAGTCTTTTGCTACAACATTCTCAATATCGCTGTCAAATATTGAAATTTCACTTATTAAAGAATTAACAAGTGTTTCAAATTCGGTCTTTGCAAAATTGTATTTTTCTTTATTTGCATGAAACCATTCTCTGTTATTATTATTTTTTATTCCTTCAAGGAACTCAAATATTTCTTTTTTTATCATAATTTTGTCAATTAATTTTTTGTAAATTTACTAAATGCAAATATAAAGCAACCGCAAAATTAACCAAACGTCATTGATATATGAAAAAAATTGCTGCGATTGTTGCAGGTGGTAGCGGAATTAGAATGCAGAGTAAAATTCCGAAACAATTTTTACTACTATGCGGGAAACCTGTTTTAATGCACACAATTTCAAGATTTTTTCAGTACGATAATAAAATTGAAATTCTTGTTGTTTTACCTGAAAATCAATTTGAAAGATGGAATAGTTTATGTTCGGAATTTAATTTTGACATAAAACATAAGCTCATTTCTGGCGGAACAGAAAGGTTTTTTTCGGTAAAAAATGCTCTTTCAAATATTGAAATTAATGGCCTTGTTGCTGTACACGATGGAGTTCGTCCACTTGTTAATGTCAAAACTATTAAAAATTGTTTCGATTCGGCAGAAAAAATGAATAGCGGGATTCCAGTAGTTGACATCAAAGAATCTATCAGATTTGTTGATGGAGATAGAAATTTTTCGGTAAATAGAGAAAATTACAAGACGGTTCAAACTCCTCAAGTATTTAATCTCAAATTACTGAAAGAAGCATATTTACAAAAATATGAAAGCAGTTTTACGGACGATGCCCGTGTTTTTGAAGCTGCCGGAAATTCAATTTGTTTAGTTCAGGGAAATATTGAGAATATAAAAATAACAGATAGTTTTGATTTAGAAACTGCTGAAAAAATTATGAATTTTTTGTCATATCAATAATATTAATGTAATTTCGTATAATTTTAATTTAAAAAACTTTTAGTTATGAAAAAAGTATTAAGTGTTTTGTTAATGGTAGTTTTTGTATTTGGCTTATCAAGCAACATTTTTTCTCAAAATAATAAGGTTGCAAAAAAAGATGTTATAAAATTAACGCAATATTCGCAACATGAGCTACATAATAGGTCATTTGTTTTTTTCAATACTTTTATTGAAGAAGAGCAAAATACATTTATTAAAAAGGATGTTGATGAAGATTGGATAGTTGGGTTTTTCACAACAAAACTTGATAATGTTGCTGAAGAAATTAAGTATAAAGTTACCGTAAATGTTCGCGAAGGCGAGTACGATTACAACTTTACTGAGGTAATAATGCCAGAAGGAGCAAAAAATGAGGTTGACAAATTTTTCAAAAGAGTTGGTGAAGTTTTAGAAAAAACAATGATTACTAAAGAACCTCAAAAGTTATAATTTTAGTTCTATTAATTCATAAGAACTTTTAAAAAGACCTGCATAAATGCAGGTCTTTTTTTGTTTGTACAATCTAAAAATCTACTTCCCAGAAGTTTGACAATTCTGAAAATAGCATGAATGGCATATATTTAACCTATAGATTGCTAATAATTTTATCATTCAAATAATTTGCAAACTGATAAAGTTTCTGCTCTTCAAAACTATCTGCATAAATCTGAATTCCAAAGGGTGAACCATTCGAATGCTTTCCAAGCGGAATCGAAATTGCAGGAACTCCGGACAAATTTGCCTGAACATTAAAAATATCCTCTAAATACATTGAAGTGGCATCTCGAAATTTTTCACCAAAACTAAAAGCAGTTGTTGGCGTAGTTGGCAGAATTATAAAATCGTAATCCATAAAGATTTTTTTTGTTTCATCAAAAATCAATCGGCGAATTTTTTGAGCTTTTTTGTAAAAATCATCTTCAACATTTTCGCTCAAAACATAAGTTCCTGCCATAATTCTACGCTTCACTTCGCTCCCAAAAGCTTGCGATCTTGTTTCTGAAATTTGTGAAAAATAGTCTTCCATCGAAGAAGCTCTATAGGCGTATTTAATTCCATCGTATCTTGCCAAATTCGACGATGCTTCCGCTGTAGTCAAAACATAATAGCAAGGAACTAAATAATCTGCCAACTCAAATTTCTTAGAGTTCACCATATGACCACAGTTTTTGAGAGTGCTAATTGTTTCAAGAAATTTGCTTTTAATCTCTAAATCTAATTTTTCGTGCTCAAGATTTTCTTCGAAATATGCAATCTTAAATTTCTCTTTTATTTCACTTTTTATGGAATAATTCCCAATCTTATTATATGAACTGGTGGTATCATTTTCATCCTTTCCAGCTATAACTTCTAAGATTTTAGCATTATCTGCAATGTTTGGATATACCGGAGCAAGCTGACCCCCTCCGAGCGATAAAAAAAATGTTGTTTTTCTGAGTGAAATTTGTCTGTCATTCCGGCAGATGTTGACCCCTTTTTTGCGGCGGCGGCTTTCGAGAAACGGAGCATGTTGACCC